>JBBILH010000013.1:0-6254 GCA_037445005.1 Nitrospira sp. | reverse complement strand
GTTCTTCCTCTCGATCCTCTACCTGCAATACAAGATCAACCGGCTTGGCGGGCGAAGCAAACAGGAAAAATGGATACTCCAGTCGGAAGTCTTCAACGAGATGCTCAAGGTCGTGATCGCCCATAAACGATGGATGGAATCGAATCTCGGCATGAGGGCGGAGCGCTGCTACGCGTTGGTCCGCGACTACCTCAAGGGCGTCAAGGAAGTCATGGAGGAAATTTGGGGGCAGAACGACCGGTACATGTTCACGCGCGACGTGACGTTGAAGGCCCTAATTCGTGTACTGGACGATCTTATCGTTGACCGGAAATTGATGACCGACTGGGATGCGCAGCGGTCACACAAACCCTTTGCCGAGATCGTGAAGCCCTGGGCCGCGCTCGGGAAAGAGTTCCGAGCGGAGGGCTTTTACGAGCGGTTTGCCGCAAAGGGACAGCTTGAACGGGTGCGGAAGATCCATCAACGGTTGCTTGATGCGATCGTGGGGTAAATCCGCCCGGTTGCGCTTCGGTGTCGCAGGATTCACGCTTAGCATTGCGCTCCTCGCTTCCCCTGCGTCGTCAGCCGACTGGGTCGAACGGCTCGATGTTCGAACGGATCCGGCCGGCGGCGTGAGAGGCACGGCGCGAATCACCTATCCCGTCAAACTGGAAGTCATCCAATCGATTCTGACGGATTTTGCTCGATGGCCGGAACTGTTCGAGACGCCGATGCGCGTTGAGAGCCTAATCATCGAGCGCGGGGTGGCCACGGTTGATGTCCTGATCGACCACTCGCTCTTGCCGGGCAAACGGCGTTTGGTCAGCGAGACCCGGGTGATGCCAGGCGGCGGCATCGTAACGGACCTTAAGAGCGGGGATTTTACGCGGTACCATCGGGAATGGAGATTGACACCCGTATCGGACGGTCAGCAGACGAGTGCCGATTTCGAGTTGGTGGTGGAGATGAAGTCGATTTTGCCCGACTGGCTGGTGGTGTTGGCCATGCGCCGCGAATTGGAGGCGCATTTCAAGGCCGTGAAGGATAAGGCGTTGGAGAGGGCTAAGGGAAAGTGAACTCGGATCTCTCGGCCTTATCCAGCCCTTGCTTCACCAGTGCTTCGATGTCGAAATCGCGCTCGACTTTTTTGATGTCGTCCAAGCGTGTTCTGGTGCTGGGATGTGGAGGGGTAAAGAGCGAGCAGCAGTCTTGATCCGGCTCAATCGATGTCGTAAAGGTGCCGATTCGTTGCGCTTCATCGGTGATTTCGATCTTGTCCATTCCGATGAGAGGGCGCAACAGCGGGAATTCAGCGGCCTCTTCGATCACCGAAAGATTCTCAGGCGTCTGCGACGCGACTTGCCCGAGGCTGTCGCCGGTGACCAACCCCCAGCACTGCTCCCGGTGAGCGAGTTCGCCCGCGATTCTTACCATTATTCTCCTGTAGAGAACGATTCGGAAGGGCGCAGGCGCGTGGGCGACGATTTCGCGCTGAATTTCACCGAACGGCACGATGTACAGCCGTGAATGGTATTGATACTGAGTGAGGGTTTGCACCAGGTCGCGCACTTTCTCCTCCGAGGCACGACTCACGAGCGGACGGCCTGAAAAGTGAACAAAAGCCGCATTGCAACCTCGCTTCATCATTCGATAAGCAGCGACCGGTGAATCAATGCCGCCGGAGATCAGGCAGACCACCGTTCCGCTGACGCCAACCGGCATACCGCCGGGTCCCTGGATCTTTTCGATGGAGTAATAGACTTCTCTGGCCAAGAGCTCGATGTAGATGGTGAGTTCAGGGTCGGTTAGTTTGACTTTCTTGCCGGTCGCGTCGCAGACGTGCTTGCCGACGGCTCGTTCCACATCCATCGAGGTGAGCGCCAACCGTTTGTCGGCGCGTTTGGCCGTAACGCGGAAATTTTTGAACGATCGCGCTCGAAGCGCGTCGACGACGCCGGCATTCAGCATCTCCAGATTCGGTTCAGTGAGGTTGAGCGGGACCGCATTGGCGATCGAAAAGTTGGCGATGCCGAAAACGCGGCTCAGCCTCTCCGCGAGGGCGTGATCGACCAGCGTGTCGGGGAGCACGACGCGGATGCGGCTCCGAAGGCTTTCAATGCGCGTCGCCCCGAGGTCGCGTAGCGCTGAACGGATGTTGGAGACAAGGCGTTGTTCAAAGAAGTTCCGGTTACGACCCTTCAGCCCGAGTTCGTGATAATGAATGAGGGCACATCGCATCGTGAATGAAGCTTGAGGTTAAGGTTGAGGCTGAGGTCGAGTTCGAAATGGCGGTACGCTTTGAACTCAACCTTACCCTCAACCTTGGCCTGTTTCCTCCAAGAATCGCTCCGCATCGATGGCGGCCATGCATCCGGAACCGGCTGCGGTCACAGCCTGGCGGTATTTCGCGTCCTGGACATCGCCCGCGGCGAAGACACCGGGTACGCTCGTGGCGGTGCCGTCATGCGTTTTAATATAGCCTTTCTGGTCCATTTCAAGTTGTCCCGCAAAGAGGGCAGTGTTGGGCCGGTGTCCGATCGCCACAAAGACTCCGGCGCAGGAAAGGTCGCTGGTCGCGCCGGTCACGACGTTCTTCAGGCGGACGCCGGTCACGACTTCGTGGCCGAGGATATCTTCCACGACGGTGTTCCAGAGGAAGGCGATCTTCTGATTCTTCAACGCCCGGTCCTGCATGATCTTAGAGGCCCGTAGTTTGTCCCGGCGGTGAACGACCGACACTTTGGCGGCGAATTTCGTAAGAAAATGTGCTTCTTCCATTGCACTGTCTCCTCCGCCGACGACGATCAGCTCTTTCCCTCTGAAGAAGAATCCATCGCAAGTGGCGCACGTGGATACGCCGTGGCCTGTCAGGCGCTTTTCGTTCGGCAATCCGATCGGAATCGCCGAGGCGCCGGTCGCGATGATCACGGTCTTCGCCTGAATCATCTGTTCGTCGTCGACCGTGATCGAAAAGGGGCGCTGTTTGAGATCGACGGAGGTAACGTCACCGGTAAGAAATTCGGCGCCGAACCTCTCGGCTTGCGCCCGCATTTCCTTCATGAGGTCGGGTCCCATGATGCCTTTTGCAAAACCCGGGTAGTTTTCGACCTCGGTTGTGGTCGTGAGCTGCCCGCCGGCCTGCCATCCTTCGATGAGGAGCGGTTCGACGTTTGCCCTTGCCGTATAGACGGCCGCGGTGAGGCCTGCAGGTCCGGAGCCGATGATGACCACCTGGCGCATGGGGTGAATCTAGCACAGGGATGGAGGTGAAAACATGAGTCGCTGCTACGCCTCGGCTTGCAACTTTCTATACAAGTCATGAACGGCCCGACGGAGCTCCGACCGGCGGGTAGTCCCGTCCAGCACGTAATCGGCACGGCGGCATTTGGTGGTCAACGGGATCTGGCTCTTGACCCGCCGGATCGATTCGGCGCGGGAAAGGCCGTTGCGCATTTTGAGTCGGGTGATCTGAGTGGCTTGGTCGGCTGTAACGACGATGCTGACATCCACTTGTTTGTCGATCCCTGCTTCGAATAGGAGGGGAACATCGTAAATTACGACGGCATGGGGGTCCTTGCTGGCGGCGGACCTCGTCAGCCGGGCTTGTTGGGCGGCAACGCGGGGGTGGATGATCCGTTCAAGGCGTTTGAGCCTTGCTCGGTCGCGAAAAACGATGGCGCCCAGGGCATGGCGATTGATTGTGCGATTACGGTTGAGCACGCTCCTGCCGAATGTCTTGACGATCTCCCGCCATGCCGGTTTATTCGGCTCGACGACTTGCCGGGCCAACACGTCCGCGTCGATAACCGTGGCCCCGCATCGCCGAAACATCTCGGCGACGGTTGTTTTCCCCGTTGCAACGCCCCCCGTGAGGCCGACAAGCATCATGGCGCGCAGCTTAACACGCGGGTTAGAGGCTCACAACAAAGCCTGATTGACTTCCCGCTCCTCCTGCCTGTAATACCATAAGCCATGCGCTTTTCCACGTGGTGGGTCCTCTCTTCAGTCGTACTCTTGCTCTCGACAGGCGTAGGTCGGTCGGAGGAGATTGCGGCTCCTTCAGGCCCCCGAACCATCGTGGTGGCCCTCGACGGGTCCGGGGATTTCACCTCGATTCAAGAAGCAGTAGATGCTTCGAAAAGGGGCGATACGGTGTTTGTGAAACCGGGGACCTACGCCCAGGATTTCACGGTGCACAGTAAGGATCAAGTCAAGATAGTAGGCGCAGGGCGCGACAAAGTGACGTTGGTGGGGCGGGACACCATCGTCGGCGTATTGCACGTCGGTAAGTGGCCTTACGGAGCGTCGAACATTGAGATCAGCGACATGACCATCAATGATCACGGCGGGCATGCGGTTGGCCTCTTTAATGGGAAGGGCGTTTTGCTGAAACGTCTTACGATCAATGGGATGCTGTTCAGCCAGCAGGTAGAAGGTGTGCGTATTGAAGACTGCTCCATTGGGGGAAGCGAAACGACCGGTGTGCAGTTCGCGGATTCCCAGGCGGTCCTCGTCGGGAATTTCATCCATGACAACGACCATGGCGTGAACGTGGCGGGCAAATCCAATGTTCGGCTGGAGAGAAACGTCATCACCCGAAGCCTGTTCGAAGCGGTGGTCGTCAATGATAAGGCCAAGGCCGTCTTGGTAAGTAATACGCTGGTCAAGAACGGCGGCGGTGCGGCTTTCCTGGGCCAGTCTCAAAGCGAGGCAACAGGCAATGTGGTCGGACTCAACCGCGTGGGCTTCCTCGTGGCATCGTCGAGCACGGCATCAACATCCTACAATGCCCTTTATAACAGTGAAGGGGATTATCTTCGGGCAGAAAATCCTCATCAGCCGGCTCCCGAACTCAAAGCCCAGTCAGATATTACCGGCGACCCGTACTTTGTCGACCCGGGACATGACGATTTTCGCTTGCGTCTGGACACCCCGCTGTTGAAAGTCGGGTCGTTTCCGTTCCTCGGAGCCTTACCTCCGGCTCAGTCTCCGGCCAACTAAGAATTTAAATTCTCACAATTAATCAATCTGTTACCTATGGCTCCAGAGGAGGAGGCAAAGCGTGTGCTATGCTAACTGTACACAGCAAATATCAGACAACGGCTGTGGCTCAAGATTTGCTGGAGCAGAGCCGACAATCTCAAGAGGAGGCCAGGCGTGGCAAGCTACCGACAAGAGCTCGAACGACGAGGAGATGGGATCCCGTCACTCGACGACATCGAGCCTGGCAAGATTGTCGGCGCCGTCATCCCGATGTCCGAGCGTGCGCAGACCCAAATGCGGGACAGCATCGAAGTCATCGATTACCTCCTCAATCAAGAGCGCGTGGTGTGGAGCTGACGCGCGCCTCCCTTTCTCACCCTTCTATTTTCTTTAGCTTGTTCCGCTCTTGACAGCCTTCCCTTGCCTTCGTAGGCTGCTCCAGTCTTCCCTCGGATTCCACAAGGAGAATGGCCATGTTAATGAGCTCTTTCCGGTTTGAGGCTCTTCGTTTGTCGGCTATCTTCACAGGGCTTTGTTTCTCCCTTGGTGGGGGCGGTCTTGGTGCGGCGGAATTGTCGAAGGAATCGGTTTTGCCTCTCTCCCTTGCCCAGCAAGCCGTTCAGGCTTCGATCGAGGCCTGTAGAAAGGATGGATACCGCGTTTCTGTGTCGATCGTGGATCGTGCCGGGATCCTGAGGGCGATGGGCCGAGCCGACGGAGCCGGTTCCCATACCGTCGATAGCAGCAGGAAAAAAGCCTATACCGCCGCGAGCCTACGGCGTCCCACTACGGAATTGGCCGAACTGATCAATAAGGTGCCGACGTTACAGGGGCTGAGGGAGATGAACGAGCAGGTTCTTATGCTGGGCGGAGGACTGCCGATCGAGATCGGCGGTGAGGTCGTCGGCGGTATCGGCGTCGGTGGCGCGCCGGGAGCGCAATTAGACGATGCCTGCGCCCAGTCAGGGCTGGACGCGATAGGGGCGGCTTCCAAGGTTGTTGTAACGAAGTGAGTCTCGGCGTTCGTCTGGTCTGTGCCCTGACACCTCTGGTGATTCTGTCCGGCTGTAACAGCGACGTGCCGGCTCCGGCCTCCGTAAGAATTTCCGATGAGGCAACGCTAACCATCACGCGCACGGCGACCCACCCGTTTCTGGCGCGCTTTAACCTGAGGCTGTCGGTTTGGGGGGCAAGAGGCTGTCGAGTCGACTCAGATTTGTTCCCCGATACCGGTTATGTCAGCCGCAGAAATCTCTATCTTGTAGAAGACAAGTTATATTACGTGATTG
>JBBILH010000012.1:18391-53502 GCA_037445005.1 Nitrospira sp. | reverse complement strand
GATGCTGAACCGAACGGGCGCAAAATACGCCAATACGCCGGAGACGGCGCTGTTTTTGGACCGCAATAAGCCGTCGTACGTCGGCGGCATTCTAGAGATGGCCAATGCGCGGCTCTATCCTTTTTGGGGCACACTGACCGAGGGACTGCAGACGGGGAAGCCGCAGAATGAAGTAAAGACCGGCGGGGATTTCTTCGGGACGCTCTATTCGGATCCCCAGAGGCTTGAAGGTTTTCTCAAAGCCATGACGGGTTTGAGCATCGGCTCGGCACAGGTCATTGCCAAGAAGTTTCCATGGAAGAGGTATCGTACCTTTGTCGATGTCGGCTGTGCGCAAGGCGGCGTGGCGGTGGAGATCGCTCTCGCCCACAAACATCTCACCGGCGGCGGCATGGACTTGCCGGTGGTTCAGCCCATTTTCGAGGCCTATGCGAAGCGGCGCGGCGTCGCCTCGCGCATGAAGTTTTACGCAGGCGACTTCTTCAATGATCCGATGCCGAAATGCGACGTGATCGTGATGGGGCACATCCTGCACGACTGGAATCTGGACGAAAAAATGATGCTGCTTCGTAAAGCGTACGACGCTTTGCCGGCCAAAGGAGCCGTCATTGTTCATGAAGCCTTGATAGACGATGCCCGCAAGCGAAATGCTTTCGGCTTGCTCATGAGCCTCAACATGCTCATCGAAACGCACGGTGGATTCGACTACACGGGGGCCGACTGCCGTAGCTGGATGAAATCGGTCGGCTTCAAGCGGACGCAGGTCGTGCCTCTTGCCGGTCCGGACGGTATGGTGATCGGCTACAAGTAACGGCGGTCCAAGGAGTGATTCCGTCGACCGCCGTCCGGTTGAAACGTGCCTCCCCGCTTTGGTGTAGGCATGGAAGCCGATGACGACGAGGTCCTGGTCAACTCCGTGGAGTCGCCAGCCTGTCGAATTGCTGTTTCAGCACATTGATCTTTACCAGGTACAGCCGCATGTCATGGTCGCCGCAGCGCTGATGCGGCGACAACTGGAAGCCGCGCCGAACGTAGTCTCGTCCGATGCCGGCGCCGCAGAGGTGAATGACGGCGGCCAAGTTATGCTTCTGAGCGAATGAAGCGCGCCTGTTGCCGATCGTACGGGTGATCTGGCGATCGAGCAGCACGGCGGTCAATTCGATCGCGTGGCTCGGCAACACACGTGTGTAAAGGTTGTTGAACCAGCAGGACCGGATATCGTGCCAGGGGCCCTCTTCCGCCACCGCGTGATCGTGGATGCAGTAGTGTTTGGCTTCTTCGAATGCGCCGTCCGTGATCTGAAACATGCCGACTGCGCTTGAGGCCGGCTGGTACCAGTCCAACGGATTCCAGGAAAACCGCCAGCGCCAGTAGGTGCGCGCCACCGGATTGCCCCCGCTTTCCGCTTGCGCGAGCGCGGCGAGGAGTTCGGGCGTTACGATCGCGGTCGAATGTTTCAGGAACAGCGGGCCGTACTCCCGCCAGGTCTCGCGCGGGCTCTTGTCCAGCGCATCTTCGAGGGGAAAGAGCGCCTCGGTCGGTTTATAGAAGGCGTGGTACAGCCAGTTGAGGCCGAGAAAGAGGACGACGAGCAGTACGGCGCTGATCAGAAAGCGGGGAATGGGATGGGTCTTGGACAGAGCGCGCAGGAAGAGACGCAATTCCCGCCGGCGGCGCCGGGCGAAGCGAAATACAGACCTGAATCGGAAACGACGCGAACGGCGGCGCCGCGAACGAGGGCGGGGAGCGCGGATGTTGGAGCGAGCGGACATGGGAACAATATAGCTCAATAGAAGATGGATGAGGTTCACGAAGACAGAACTGGGTGGGACGAAGTAATGAGGTGTGAGGAGGCAGTTTCTCAGGTGGGCGGAGCTCGAGCCTGCATACAAGTTGCAGGTTAGCTCCGTCTCTTCTTCTGCCGGCAAGCTGAGGGAACATGAGCGAGCTTCTCTAACGGCCCTAGACTCACCTGCCCTCGTGCGATACGCAAGTGGGATGTATCGAGTTGTCGGGTTTAGGGAGGCGCTCAGCCAGTATATGCGCATGTGAGACTGATCGGGCCGCCAAACAAGGGAATGAACTGGGGTGAATGTGCAACGCGAGCTCACGGTTCGTGTGCTGAGCCGTCTATCTCTATGTGTGTGGGAGAGCTGCGCTGCATCGAGAGAGAGAAGGAACCGAGCGAACTTGAAAGGACCATGAGTGTACTCTTGGGAGTAAAACCTCAAGCGCCTCGAACATCGGCGGCTTCGGCCGAGCCAAGCCGTGTGAACGTATTTCTTGTGCCGCCACAGCCGATCATCCTTGCGGTATCCCGGCAGTCTACATAAGATTGGTCCAGCGGCAAGCAGGAGCTTCTGTGTGATCTCACAGGAGGTGCGTCCCATGTATCCACTTTCCGTTAAAGGAATGCATCGGGCCAAGATCGCGTGCCCGTCCTTCCGTGATGGTCTCCGGTCGATCTTGTTGATATTCGTTCCTCTGGGAGTGATCGGAGGTTGTGCCATCATGCCGGGCCATTGGCGGCCTGGATGGAATGAGGAGTGGTCGGCGGGTACGGCTGTGCAGGAGACGGCCGGCTCGTGGCGAATGAGTGAGCCTGAACGTCAGGACGGCCGCTTTGTGGCGTTGGCACTTTCTGGGGGCGGGAGCCGCGCAGCCAACTTCGGCGCCGCCGTCATGTTGGAACTCAAGCACCGGCATCTGCTCGACCAAGTCGACGTGATCTCCGCCGTGTCAGGGGGGACGCTTCCCGCCGTCTACTATGGACTTGGGGAGAAAGCCGGAGCGTTTACCGAGCCGGAGGTGCGTGAGGCGTTGGGCTACAATTTTCAGGCGAGTTGGATTCGTCGCTGGTTCCTTCCGCAAAACATCTTCCGCTATTGGTTCTCCGATTTCACTCGCTCGGACATCATGGTGCAGGTATTCAACGATCGGCTTTACCATGAGGCGACCTTCGCGGATCTGGGGTTGCATCCCAGGATTCTGCTCAACGCGACCGTGCACAACGACAACACGCGATTCACTTTCACGGACGAGCGATTTGCCGGGCTCCATTCGGTGCTGGCTCGATATCGTGTTGCAAATGCCGTGAATGCCTCTTCAGCTTTTCCCGGTGTATTCCAAGACGTGTCGCTCCAATGGTACATGACGCCTCCGCAGTATCTGCATCTCTATGACGGCGGACCGATCGACAACCTCGGCGTCCAGGCCATCGTCGAATTCGTCAATCGGAACATACTGGGTACTTCCTTGCGCGGGTTGTTTCCCAAGGGATGCATGATCTTCGTCATCGATGCTACGCCGGCGAGCGAACATCCTGAACTGAACCACCTCCAATCCAGCCGTTCCTTTATCGATTATTTCGTGGACACCAATGCGCTGGATGCGAGCGACGCGATGTTGATGGAATCAAGGCGATCGCTCTTGGCCGGCATGGGAATTCCCGCCGCTAGGCAGGATCAAGAAATGAGAGGGCGCATGCCGATGAACGACGTTCGGCAATGCGGCTGCGAGGTGCGCCACGTCGCGCTCCGACAATTGTTCTACCTAGACGAAATGGACGAGACCGACCTGGCGGGGCGCGTAACGAGGATCAAGACCAAGTTCTGGCTGTCTCGGGAGGAGCAGAATGATTTGTATCAAGCCGCGCGTCGGCTGATAAAGTTCCTGGACGATCGGAAACTGCTGACGGAAGAGTCGTTTCAGATTCCCTGTGAGGTAGAAGAAACACATCGGCAGAGGTCATGACCGTGCCAAGCGCCTGATGGCTTTGCGGGGAGGGCTCCCCTCGCGGCCTGGGCCGTCTGTTGGGCAGCGTTGAACCTATCTCCAAATTGGCAGGACTCTATCGTGAGCCCTGCCGCATTGGGGGAACACGGGACATTTACCCAGGTTTCCTCAATGAATCTGTAATGTGTCCAGGTCTCGGTACCCGGCGAAGGCACTAATTGTTCACAAGAATCGATTTTGAGATGGGTTCTAGTATTTGAGTGGGGGGACCTCAGTAAGTAGAGAGGTGCGGATCGAATCTACAAAAAAACTTTCGTCGGCGGGTTGACAGAACGACGACAGATTCGTAGGCTGAGTCAGAGAGGAGGTCCGATATGCTGCATCTTCTTGCTGTTGTGTTGCTCATCCTTTCAGCCTCTCAGGTAATGGCCGCCGACGAGGTGCAACCGGGTACCGATGGGATAGTGAAGGCCGACGTCTTGTATTGGGAAGGCGAAGAGCTTGTCGTCAAGGAAATGTCGGGGCACGAAAAGCGCCTTCGGGTGACACCGAACACCAAGATCGTTGGAGTCATCAGCCGCTTGAAAGCCGGCGACAAGATTCACGCGACGGTTCTGCCGGACGGGAGCGCGCAGTCCATCACGCTGCAGGTGCCTGACAGCGGGCCTCCGGCGCCGTCTACCGTACGGTAACGTTTTTCTGTTGTGAACGGCCAGGGAAGCTCTCCTGAGTCTTCTTCGGATTCTCCCCTATGCGCTCATGACCGTGCGGAACCGCTCCTGGATGACGCGATAGCGGTGGAGACAGGGTGACATTTCGGCCGGTCCGGGTGAGGTTCGGTCCCCATCGAGGCGGTCTCCCACCGCGCTTCACTTAATATCTTATGGAGGATGGCATGATCCGTCTGACAAGTTCGGTTGCGCTCGTCCTTGTGCTTGGAACCGGTCTAGGGTTCCTCGGGATGGTTCGGAACGCGTCCCCGGCCTCGGCGGAGGAGCAAGCCCCGGACCTCAATAGCCCTGATGCGATCAAGCATGCGTTGGATCTACAGACCGGCAAGCGGGTGAAGATCAAGCTGGAGTCCGGCCAGGATCTGGAGGGCAAGGTGGCTAGAGTAGGATCGCACGGGGTCCAATTGACCGAGCTGTCCGGCATGGAGTTTTTCGATGCGATCGTGAAGCTCGAAGAGGTTGCGGCGGTAATCGTCAGAGTCCGGACGAAGTAGCGGAGGCGATCATGAGTCGTGCGGGCCGATTCCGGGAGGAGATTAGAATCCGCGGCCGCCGCCGCCGCCGAAGCCCCCGCCGGAAGAGCCTCCACCGCTGAATCCCGATCCACCGGAACTTCGGGGAGCCGAGGTCATGGTGCTGCTTGTGCGCGAAACCATGTCGCCCATGTGGCTCGTGAAACCGCGTAAGTTGAACTGACCGGCGTCGGCTCCCTGGTACCAGGCAGGCGCGGTGGTAACGATTGATTCGAACGCCCGCGCCCAGTTTTTTTCCACGCCGAGCGCCATCGCAAACGGCAGGAGTTTTTCAAACAGCGCCGGGGTCTTCACCACCCGTTCGAATCGGTCCGCTTCCACCCGGCTGAGGAATTCCTCGAATCCTAATACGCCTTCGAGCGCCCTTGCGCCGGTCGGCGTGCGAGCCGGCATGATGCGACCGAATCCGGCCACGATGACTCCGGACAGTATTCCGGTACCAAAGATGGTGAGCGGTGCCAGGCCCCAGCGGTCGGCTAAGGCAGCGAGCGCAAACGTCAGGATGAATCCGAAGATGACGCCGCCGATGAGATAGTTCTGCTTCACTTTGTCGGGGCGATGCGCGTAGTACTTCCTCGCCAAGAGGGCGTCGAAGATTGCATCACGGATACCGGGCAGCGATCGGTAAAACTTGTTTTCTAAGCTGCTCAGTGGGACCGACTGCATCGACCCGTCCGTGAAGATCGCCGCCAGGAGCAGCCGCTCGTGTGCGGACAGCGGGGCTCCATCCTTGGGGGGTGTCGTCCTTTGAAACGTGTATTCGGTGCTGTTCCAGAGGCCGAAAAGTTGCGGGGCTTTCGATTCCTCGATACGGAGGTGTCCCCGAACGGCCAGGTCCACGAGTGTCGCCGTGATGTCCTGGATGTCAGGCGAGTCGTCGGCTAACGTGCCGACCTCCGCCGGCGTCAGCCGATCCGGTGGTTCATAGACGACGGTGATCGGCCGGAGGCGGGGATCGCGCCCGTGTCGATACCAACGGTGAAACATTACGGCGAACACCAGTGAGGGAATGCCGAGCGGCCAGTTGCCGATGAGAAAATTGCGCGCCTCGTCGAGGCCGGTCGGTTCATCAACGAGGCCCTTATCCCATCCGACCACTGCCGTGAGACCTTCCCGAAACCCCAACTGTCTGGTCATGACCATATCGATCGTGGGGCCGGTGATCTCTACCGTCGCCGCATGCTCCTTGGCCCCGTAGGCGCCGGTGAAGGCCTGTGCGCGGACGCCCGTTGCATCGGCCGGAAGCCGAATGCGCGCGGATGCCCGCTCGATCGGCACGTCCCATTCATCGCCTGTGACGTTCCAATAAAGCTCGTCATGGTCGTCGAAGAATTTCAAGCCGTTACGCACTCGGTACTTCAACACGAAAGTCTTGGTCGCGTCGACAGCTCCGGGAATCCAGATGCGGATGTTCCGATAATGCCGTTCGCGGCTGCTTTCGTGCTTGAGCGGAGCGCCTTGCTCATCGGTCACGGAGACCTGATCGAGCAGCAGTCCGAATGTGAAGCCTTGCGGTGTGCGGTATTCAATGGGGATCAAACGCTCGATTCCGTTCCAGGAGCCTTCGAAGCGCGGGCTGACCGTCTCGGTAACCAGAAGTTCGCCGCTCGGCAGAACTTGAAGTTCGACGTCGAAGCGGCCGAGCACGAAAGAGCGGGCCACCGCGACTTCGGCGGCAACGAAGGAGAACAGAAAGAAAACCGTCAGGGCCGGTAGGTATCGCGTGGCCGGGCGCACGCTAGAACTGCACCTTCGGCGGCTCGCGCTGGACGGGGTCTTGCAGCTCGAAGAATTGCCGACCGACGAAGTGAAACCAACTTGCGATCAAGTTGGTAGGAATCTCCTGGGTCTTGGCATTGTAGTCGCGGACGACGGCGTTGTAATAGCGCCTGGCGTTCTGGACGGCTTCTTCGATCTGATTCAGGCTGCCCTGTAGCTGAGTGAAGGCTTCGACCGCCCGTAGTTGCGGGTAGGCTTCAGCCAGCGCGAAGAGTTGCCGCAAAGATTGGCTCAATTGGGTCTCGGCCTGCCCTTTCGCTTCCGGGCCTTGAGCCGACATGGCTTTGGCCCGCGCGTTGATGACGGCTTCCAAGGCTCCCTTCTCGTGAGCGGCATAGCCTTTGACGGTCTCCACGAGGTTGGGAATCAAGTCGTGCCGGCGCTTGAGTTGCACGTCGATGTCGGCCCAGGCGCTGTCGCAACCCGCCCGGAGCCGGACGAGCTGGTTGTACATGCCGACGGCCATCAGCACGAACAGTACTAGGCCGATCAGTATCGCCCATCCCATGTGTTTCTCCCTACTCAGGTGCGGAGCGTCAGGTCGCTCTACACGATGAAATGATAACCGCGACGGCGAGACCTGTAAAGGCGTTGAAGGTTTCAAAACCGTATACAGGTTCTGGATCGCACCCGCAATACGGCCTCCTGCTGAAAGTCCCGCTTGTACTTATCGACTATTGTCCGGATCGCCTGATTCCGCTGCGGGCTATCGTCGTGGGTCAACTGGAGTACATGCGAGACCTCGCGCTCGATCGTGCCGCCGGCCATGCGCCATTGGCCGGAGGCAGCCCAGGACGTCAATCCCTCCGGAAAGGCCGGGGTGACTGACTCATTGACGAAGGTCGCCCATTCTTCCGCGCTCACGACGCCTCCCGGTTTGTTCGTGCCGAAGTAGATCGATTCGGTGACGGCGGTCTGCTCTCCTAGACGGCAGGTCGGCTCCTGCATCGTGCCGCAGCCGGTAAGTGCGAAGAGCAAGGGGAGGGGCCTGAGAATCCGGATCATTGTCCCATTCGTATCACGGCTTGTGTGTGTAGAGGAAGAGACCATAGCAAATGGATGGATCAACCCGATCTCGCGTCGGTAGTAGAGACCCCTGACACTCGCCTTGAAGTGTAGTGCGCTTCGCAAGCGGCGCAAAATGATAAGGATCTCAGAAGTTCGCTCCCGTATCAAACTAAGGCAGGAGTCGAACGCTACTGTTGCTGCCGGCCGGACCGGCGGTGGGTGAATCGGTCTCGAATCAGAGACCAGATAATGCAACAAGGAACGGCAAGGAGCAGAAGATACCACGCGGCCCAGAGAGTCGTGTCGTGCATGCTCGCCTCCTTTCCTGCCTAGGGAGCTTGTCCGATACTGAACCGTGCTACGACGGCGGATGACAAGGAACCGTCAGCGTCCTCCTCGGTCCGAAAAAGTCTAGAACGTATTCCAGCGAATGCGCCTGCTGTTTCCCCTGACCTTGCGCCGCTCATCCGGCCGCGCTTGCTTCGCCTCGCCACGAAGGCCAGTCGGACAGGCTCCTAGTCGTAGAACTACGCAATCACCATACCGTGCGGGTTTCTGTATGGCCGACAGGCAGATCGTCTTTAATGTCATAAAGTTAGCCGCAGGGTCACATGCCCATGAGATTCGGTGGATTCACAGACAGTGAGTTCAACCGTCAACGATCGTCGCAAATTCTACACGGAAGAATTGCACGCCGGCGTAAGGGCGTCGGATGCTTCGGGGAGAGTTGCCTGCTCTTGGCGGCAGAGAGTATGATCCAGCGAGCGTCGGGTAGATTTCCGCCGGCTGGAAGGAAAGTTGAGCCATCCGTGATTTTCGAGCCTGGGTCCTTCGGATCGCTGAGAGGAAGACTGGGGCGCCGGCAGCTTCTTGCGGCGCTGGGCGTCGGAGGCACGGCCCTGGCTTTCGGCGGATTGAAGGGGTTGGTCGATCTCATCGATCCGGACGGCCTTCGGGCTGCGACGACGGGATCGGTTCCGAGGCGCGCGCTGGGCAGGACGGGGCTCGAAGTATCGGCGTTGTGTTTCGGCGGCGGACACTGGGGCCGAATCTCGGACGACGCGGAAGCGATCCGCATCGCGCACGAAGCGTTGGATGCCGGAATCGATTTTTTTGACAATGCCTGGGAATACAACGGAGGGCGCTCGGAGGAATTGATGGGAACAGCCCTCAAGGGGAAACGGCATCAGGTGGTGTTGATGACGAAAGTCTGTTCCCACGGGCGAGACAAGACAGTGGCGCTTCAGCAACTCGACGAGTCGCTGCGCCGGCTGAAGACCGATTATCTGGATCTGTGGCAGATCCATGAGGTCGTGTACGAAGACGATCCGGACAGGCATTTTGCGCCGGGCGGGGCTGCCGAGGCACTGCTTGAGGCCAAACGGCAGGGCAAAGTGCGATTCATCGGTTTTACCGGTCACAAGGATCCCAAGATTCATCTCAAGATGTTGGCTCACGACTTTCCGTTCGATACCTGCCAAATGCCTCTCAACGTGTTCGACGCGACGTATCGCAGCTTTGAACGGGAAGTGTTGCCTTTGCTCAATAAGCGAGGGATCGCGCCGCTGGGGATGAAGAGTCTGAGCGGCAACGCCCAGCCGATCAAGCAGGGCATCGTCAGTCCGGAGGAAGCAATCCGCTACGCGCTGAGCCTGCCGATTGCGTCTCTCGTCAGCGGCATCGATTCCCGCGAGGTGCTTGTGCAGAACCTGGCGATCGCTCGCCGGTTCACTCCGTTGACCGCCGCCGAAATGGAGCAGTTGCGGACCCGCGTGGCCCTCTATGCGAGGGATGGGCGGTTCGAGCTGTTTAAATCCACCAATCGTTACGACGGGCCTATTGGCCGCGAGCAACACGGCTTATCCTAGCCGATCCCCCGTCGGCGCTGATCTGATCGCAAAGCCGCTACAAGCCGAGCGCGGCGATATGGTATGCTGCGCGTCCTTATGACTTCTGAATCAGCGCTTCAGAGCGAACTGGCGTCGGCCACGGCGCAGCGCCGGACGTTCGCCATCATCAGCCATCCAGACGCGGGTAAGACGACGTTGACGGAGAAGCTTCTCCTCTACTCGGGGCTCATCCGTACGGCCGGAATGGTCCGCGGGCGGAAGGGCGGCAAGGCGGCGGCCTCTGATTGGATGGGCATGGAGCAGGAGCGCGGAATCTCGATCACCGCCTCTGCCATGCAGTTTCCCTACAAGGACGCCGTCATCAATCTCCTTGACACGCCCGGACACCAGGATTTTTCAGAGGACACTTACCGGACCCTGACCGCCGCGGACAGCGCCATCATGGTAATCGATGCCGCGAAGGGGGTCGAGGCCCAAACCCGAAAACTCTTCGCCGTCTGCCGCATGCGCCGTATCCCGGTACTGACTCTCATCAACAAGATGGATCTTCCGGGTCGCCCCCCTCTCGACTTGATGACGGAAGTGGAACAGGCGCTTGAGATCCACGGCAGCGCGGTCAACTGGCCGATCGGCTCAGGCAGCGACTTCGTGGGAATCGTCACCAGAGCCGACAATCACGTCGAGTTGTTCAGCAAGACGGCGCACGGCGGAGCAACGAAGGTGGACGTGTCGAGAATGCCTCTCGCGGACCTTGATGGGAGCGGCCGGGTGTCGCGCGATGTCAAAGCGCAGGTGCAGCATGACCTGGAGTTGCTGGAGATCGCCGGCAATCCGTTTTCCCGCGAGAAGTTTCTGAGCGGGGAGGTGACGCCGGTCTTTTTCGCTTCCGCGCTGACCAATTTCGGAGTCGAGAGCTTCCTGGACGCTTTCGTCGATTTGGCGCCCTGCCCAGGCGCCAGGTTGGCCGACAGGGACGACGGATCAGAATTGTCCGTTGATCCGATCGAGATGCCGTTCAGCGCCTACGTATTCAAGCTCCAGGCCAACATGAATCCCAAGCATCGTGACAGTACGGCATTCTTGCGCGTCTGCTCCGGCCGGTTCGAGCGCGACATGGTAGTGAAACATCATCGCCTCGGAAAAGAGGTGCGGCTTTCCCGTCCTCATAGTCTGGTGGCCCAGGAGCGAAGCACCGTGGAAGAGGCCTACCCAGGGGACATCATCGGAATCATTAATCCCGGTGTCTTTGCCATAGGGGATACCATTTCCCTGAGCGGAGGGTTCAATTTCAAGCCGCTGCCGCAGTTTCAGCCTGAGATCTTCGCCAGAATCCGCCCGACCGACGTCGGTAAGCGAAAGGCGTTCGACAAGGGGATGGAACAGATGGCGCAAGAAGGGACCGTCCAGATCATGCGGAGCCTCAACGACCTCGAGTCGCTGGTGGCGGCGGTCGGCCGGCTGCAATTCGACGTCCTTCAATACCGATTGCGCCATGAGTATCGCGTGGAGACCATTTTGGATCCGTTGCCGTTTTCGTGCAGCGCCTGGCTTGAGGGGGATCCCGCGACATTCAAGCCCCCGTCGGCCTCGATGGTCGTCAAAGATCAGCGAGGCCGCGTCGTCGTGCTTTTCGGCGATCAGTTGATGAAGACCATCGCGCGAGACCGAAATCCGCAACACGCCCTTCGGGACATGGGATAGGATCGGTCGCCGTCTACTTCGGCGCGGAGGATTTCATCAGGCTGTCCGCCTGGGGCGGCAGGAATCCCAGATAGCCTCTATGGCGTTCCGCCAGTTCGAGGACGGTGAAGGGCTGGCCGTCCACCATTTCCGGAGTCGAGAAGATCTGCCGCAGTTGTCCCCCCGGATGTCCGACGATCTTTCCCGCGAAGACCACCCCCTTGTTCTTGAGTCGCTCAACGGCCTTCTCGATGTCTTCGACCCGTACCGCCACATGATGGAACCGGTCGTCGCCGAATTTTCCGACCCATCCGGGAATGATGCTTGTCTTGCCCCGATCATCCGGATAGGCTTGGTCGACGAATAAGGCCGGATATCCCAGCTTACGATAGACCTTGGCGTACCAGTCGTCGTATCGGATCGTCTCGTCGTAGGCGTAGCCGAGGGCGAGGAACGGCGAGGCTCGGCGATCGATGTCGAGCGTGCGGAGCGTGACATGATCGACGACGGGGTACAGTCCGACGCCCGCCTCGTCGAGCAGGCGACGGAGAATGCCGGCGGCCTCGTTCGTCGCCACATACGCGTCAATCATTCGTTTCAACAGGGCGTCGAGCTCGCGGTTCGTGTCCATAGGAGTCTCCCTGCTATGTTCCAAACGTGATCCCTTGCGCCAGCGGTAGATCCGTACCCCAGTTCACCGTGTTCGTCTGACGCCTCATATAGGCTTTCCAGCTGTCGGACCCGGCTTCACGCCCGCCGCCCGTATCCTTTTCTCCTCCGAAAGCACCGCCGATTTCCGCGCCGGACGTTCCGATGTTGACGTTTGCGATGCCGCAGTCGCTGCCGGCGGCGGACAGGAATCGCTCGCTGCGCCGCACGTCGTTTGTGAAGAGCGCGGACGACAGGCCCTGAGACACGGCATTCTGCAAATCGATGGCCTCTTCAAACGTGCGGAACGTCATCACATAAAGAATCGGCGCAAAGGTCTCCCGTTGAACCACCGGCCAGCGGTTCTCGGCGCGAATGATGGTCGGCTCGACGAACCAGCCGGGACGCTTGAGCGCGCGGCCTCCGCAGAGAATCGTGCCGCCTTCCTTGACGGCCTCTTCGACCGCGAGACGGTACGCCTCGACGGCCGCCTGATCGATCAGCGGCCCCAGCAGGACACCGGGATCGAGAGGATTGCCCACGGGAACTTGCCTGTAGGCTTTGACGAGCCGGTTCACCAACTCGTCATACCGGCTTTCGTGAACAATCAACCGCCTCGTCGTGGTGCAGCGCTGGCCCGCGGTTCCGACGGCGCCGAAAAGAAGGGCTCGGACCGCCAAGTCGAGATCGGCCGTCTCGTCTACGATGACGGCGTTGTTGCCGCTGAGCTCCAAGAGCGTATGCCCAAGGCGGCGGCCGACCAGCGAAGCAACCCGACGGCCGACCGGCACCGAGCCGGTAAATGAGATCAAAGGAAGGCGAGGGTCCTCGACCATCGTTTCGGCGAGCTCGGCCTGGTCGGTCACGACGAGAGAAAACACCCCCGGGAAGCCATGGCGTTCCATGATGCGGTTGCATAGATGCTGAACGGCCACCGCGCAGAGCGGAGCCTTTGGGGACGGCTTCCAGATGACCGTGTCGCCGGCGATGGCGGCTAGAAAGGCGTTCCAGGCCCAGACGGCGACGGGAAAGTTAAACGCGGTGATGACTCCCACCGGTCCCAGCGGATGCCACTGCTCCGACATGCGATGCTGGGCCCGTTCCGACTGCATCGTGGCGCCGCACAACATGCGGGATTGTCCGACGGCGAAGTCGGCCATATCGATCATTTCCTGGACTTCGCCGTCGCCTTCCGCCTTGATCTTGCCGACCTCGAGAGACACCAAAGTGCCGAGTTCGTCCTTGTGTTCGCGCAACGACTGTCCGATCAGCCTGACGAACTCGCCCCGCTTAGGCGCCGGGACCAGGCGCCAGGCTCGGAAGGTCTCGTCGGCACCGGCCGCGATGTGTTCGTAGTCGGCACCGGTACTGAGACGGACGGCTGCGATCGGTTCTCCCGTGGAAGGATTGCTGGATTGAAGCAGCGCAGCGCCGGCTTGAGGGAGCCATACGGCCCCGCGGCTTGCGCCGGGGTTGATCGCTTGAATGCCCAATTTCTTAAGAGCTCCCTGGGTCGTGCTCATCGAAAGCATGCTCCGAACTCATTCGCCAAAAAATGGTGCAGCGGGATGGATTCCTGGGTGACGAATCCGTGGTACCGGTCAGGATTGCCCAATACGAGGTCCATGACACAACAGACGCTGGAAGCGGTTGTGACTTGGATCGCGGACCACAGTTTCCCCTTGATACACTGCGGATAGATCTTCTTCACGTAATTTTCCTCGAAAAAACCCCCGTCCTTCGTCCCGGTGACGGAAGCGTAAACGAGCACGACGTCCTGCAACGTCTGGGGGATCGCATGTTCGAGCACCCGCTTGAGCGTACTGCGGTCCTCGTTTAGTTTGAGATCTTTCATCAGGAGCTGAATCTTTTCACAGTGACCGGGATAACGGAGCGTCTTATAGTTCATGGTCCGTACGGATCCGGCGTAGGTGTCCGCCAATGTGCCGAGTCCGCCCGATGTGTTGAAGGCCTCATACAAGAGCCCGTCGAGTTCGATCGTCTCATAGCCTTCCAGGGGCTGGAGAGGGACTTTCTCCCCTTCTTCGATGCCGTAACAGAGATTGCCGTACTCGTTGATGAGGCCGTCGGTCGACCAGGTCAGCGAATACTTGAGGGCGTTGCTGGGATGGACGGGGAGCGCTCCGACTCGCATCTTGACCGTATCGATCGTTTGGAAATGCGTCATTAGATCGTGCGTGACGATACTGATGAATCCGGGAGCCAGGCCGCATTGGGGCATGAACGCGCGGGAGGCGCCGGTGCTCAGCAGCTTGATCTGATTCGTAACCTCGACGTCCTCGGTCAGGTCGAAATAGTGAATGCCGTGCGTCAGGGCAAGGCCGGCGACCGTCGGGTTGCAGAAGTAGGGAAGGCTGGAGAGGACCGCGTCGACGGGATGCGCCGTAAGATAGGTGCCGACCGCATCCGGATGCCGGACATCGAGAAGGCAGGGGGTAACACGTTCGAGTTTAAGCTCGTCGACTAGACGCTTGGAGATGTCGAGGGTAGTGTCGCCGAGATGCACTTCATAGGTGCCGCGTTGCGACAGCAGGCAGGCGACCAGCGACCCGATCTTCCCCGCGCCGAGTACCAGGACTCGATGCATGAACGACCTCGCTGGTCACAGTATACTCCCCCCGGGCCCCCTCGCTACAAGAAACGGTCTCTGCACGCGCTATCTGCATGATGGGACGGTTCCAAACCGCAGGAACCCCATCGTCGAGGATGAGATAGAAACCTCGGAACATCGCGAGGCTTTATCTGCCGGTCTCCATCCTTCATACATAAGAATTGCGGTTCTTCCGGCTATGGCTGTCATGAAATGTCCGAATCTCTGATACCCGTAGGCGCACACGTCTGGATGTGGCCAGAAATCGGGATCCCGCTTTGATGAGGGCGGTAGCAGGTCTGGAGTTAGGTCAAATTCACATCCAAATACCAGGCAAATTCCAAGCGGTACGCAAGAACTTGTAAGAAAAGGACAAATCCGATCTTGTAACAGTGAGGGCGGCTGAGTAACGACAAGAATGCCCTGAATCCCACAAGTTACCCCTCTTTCGTTGTGTTGATAGCTTTGGGCCAAGATGATTGAATCGCCCCCTGAGGGATTCGAATATTTAATGAGATCCTGTCTGAATCGTGTGGCGCAGCCATGTCCTTCACCAATGGGGATAGCGGCTGGTTCGTAGAGTGCGAGCACCGACAACTCCGCGCATCCGGTCGAGTCAGGGCTCGGTCCTTCGCAGCGCAGGATAGGGAGCGGTCTGAATGTCGGGCGAGAAACAGGCTTGTATAGCCGAAGTAGCCGGCCTCGAACGGCCGGTTCCGACTCGTCGTGTTCTGTTGGCGGTAAATCTCGATCCCTCCCAGAAGTTCGGGTCGTTGGAAGAACAGATATTTCTGCTCTCCGTGGCGGTAGCTCAGCACGGCGGGGTACTGATTCCGGTCTTCGCTCAAGAAATGGACGAGGCGCATCGCGTTCGCTACCGTGAAGCGGGGCTTACTGTCGGCGCGCTCGATCTGAACCGGTTCCGGCCGCGGACGTTTCGCCGTCTTCTGCGCATGATCACCGATGGTCGCATTCAAGTCGTCCATTGGAACCTTTATCCCCCGGCCAATCTGTATGTCATGCTTCTCCGTCTCTTGAGGCCTGCGATTCAACACGTGCTGACGGATCACAATTCCAGGCCCCCGGATTTTCAGCGGAAAGACACCTGGTGGAAAAACGCCGTCAAGAGAGCGTTCACGGCCGCGTATTCGGGAGTCTACGCCGTCAGCGACTATGTACAACACGATCTGAAACGCCAGGCCATCTGGAAAGAACCCCTTCGGTACCACCATTTTGTGAACACGGACCGGTTCAAACCGGATCGGGAGGCGGGGGCGGCTCTTAGGGCGGCCATGCGTTGCAAAGACGCCTTCGTGCTTCTCGTGGTGGCGCATCTGATTCCGGAAAAGGGAGTGGACGTGGTGATTCGAGCGCTAAGAAGCCTGCCCTCTCGCACGGTACTATGGATCGTCGGTGAAGGACCGGAACGGGTCAACCTTCAAACGTTGGCTCGGACCTTCGGCGTAGAGGATCGAGTCACGCTCTTGGGACTACGCGAAGACGTCTGCTTGTTCATGCAGGCGGCCGATTGCTTCATTTGCCCGTCGCTCTGGCAGGAAGCAGCGGGATTAGTTATTCTCGAAGCCATGGCCTGCGGATTGCCGGTGGTGGCAAGCGACGTCGGGGGCATTCCCGAATTCGTCGTGGCCGGCAGGACAGGCTACTTGTTTCCGGCGGGGGATATGTGCGCGCTGGCGGAGCACCTCAAGACGCTGAGCGGGTCGAATGCGCTCGCGGCGGAGATGTCGAAATCCGCGAGGGCTCATGCTATTGCCAATTTTTCTCACACCACGCGCGTTGCGGATGCAATGTCTCTTTACGAGACGCATTCTTCATGAGGTATGTCCATGGCGCATGAGCTTACAACGACGTTGGTCCGCGACGGAGTCGTCCGGCTGCCTCATCTCCTCTCTCCTCCGCAGCTCAAGGCGATGCAGGAGGCATTTGCGGCCAAACTCCAGCGAATGTCGTGGAACGACGTGGCGGGGTACGAACGAACCGAGAAATACCGGCACATGGTTCAGGATGTCCTAATCCTGGAGCAAGGCTTTCTCGACGCAGCGATTCATCCGCTTGTGAAGCAGATCCTTGGCGAATATCTGGGGCCTCATTTCCAACTCGTTGAAGCGAAGGGGTGGCGGTCCCTCCCGACGAAAAGAGATTTCCATGGGTGGCACGGCGACGCCTGGTACGACCAAGGGATTGCGACCGGCATTCCCAAAGAAGTCAAGATGGCGATCTATCTTACGGATGTCAGGTCCGGAGCCTTTTCCTACATCAAGGGAAGCCACCAGAAGCAGCACCCGCGGTTGATCCCAGACCGTGAACTTTCGATGGTGGCGGCGGAGAACATCGTTCAAATCACAGGGCCGGCCGGGTCCGCGTTCATGTTCGACACCTCGGGCATCCATCGTCAATCTACGCCGGTGTTGGAGCAAAGGCAGGCCATTTTCCTCAACTACCACGATCCGGCCGTTCCGTTGCAACGCGAAGACGTGGAATACTACCGGTACCATCCTCTCATACTCAACGCGGCGTTCCTTGGAAATCTGACGGAAGAAGACCGCAGGATTCTGGGATTCGGCGACAAGAGAAATTTCCAACATGGATTTGTGCGGAAGCAACGACATCCCGGCCTTGAAGCGATCAACCGGTCACTGGTCGAGATGAGGATGCAGCTCGATCAAGTCATGTATTACCCGCGGCGGGCGGTTTTCAAAGTGAGGCAGGGGCTGGGACTCGCGTAGCTTCTCGATGACGAGGCGACGGGACTTGCGGGATCGCGCTCTCCCTTCACAAGGCGACACCTTCCAGGGCAAACGGACATTCCTCGGAACGTCGTCATGACCACGAACGACGCCTTGCGCCGCTTTCATCTCCTAGGAAACGGATAAAGAGGTTCTTGTCCTACCTGCTGTTCGCGTTCGCTATCGGTGCGGTTACGGCTGCGTGGGCTGAAATTGCCCTCAGGATGACCGGACATGTATCCGCCGCCAGCGTCCACAGGGTCTTGCAAGCCGGCTACGGACGGCTTATGGAGAAAAAGATGCCCCTTTATGTGTACTGTCATCGGAACGCCTTACGACGAATAGAGGGTTCGTAGAGGCCCCAGCACTGTGCGTCGGCCAGAACTAGATAATGCACCATAACCATTTGGCGCGGACCTGACTTTGATGCTACGACAAAGGGCGCACTCAGGCATGATGTTGCCCATGCTGGTCATCTCCTTCATTGCGTTTTCGGGGGCCGGCGAGGCTGGTAAACAAGCTATTCCCTCCTCACCGATCGCCGGCCGGTGGGATCTGACGATCCTCGATACCGACGGATTCTCGTCCGCCTGGCTTGAAATTTTGGAGAGGAAGGACGGCGGGTTTCAGGGCCGCCTAGTCTGGTTGTTCGGAGGCGCCGAACCGATCACCGACATTAAGATCAAAAGCGGAAGGCTGAGCTTTCACCATCATTTCATGGGAGAGAACCTGGAATTTTCAGCCGCTCTCGATGAAGAGGTCCTGCGAGGAGCAACAAAAGGCGATCGAACATCGGTCAAGTGGATAGGGTTTCGCGCGCCGGCTCTGCGAGCGACAGGGAAACCGCGTTGGGGGAAGCCGCATCCTCTGTTCAACGGAGCTGATCTGTCGGGGTGGGCGCATAGGGGCTCGTCCGGATCATCCTGTTGGAAAGTTCGGCGGTCCGTTCTCGTCAACGACCAACGCTGCTCGGACTTAATCAGCGAGATACGGGTCCACGACTTTCAGCTCCATTTGGAATTCAAGCTTGAGGACGGCGGCGGGAGCGGGGTCTATCTTCGTGGCCGCTATGAAGTTCAGATCGCCGATGACGCAGGCAAGCAGCCGAGTGAACGGACGACCGGCGCGATCTTTGGGCTGATCGCGCCCTCACGTTCCGCGGCGAAACCACAAGGTGAATGGCAGTCCATGGACGTCATGCTCGTTGGACGGACCGTGACCGTGGACATCAACGGGCAAACCGTCATATCCAAGATGGAGATTCCCGGAATCACCGGGGCTGCGTTGGACAGCCGTGAGGAGACTCCCGGGCCGATCATGCTCCAGGGCGACCATGGCCGCGTAGCCTTTCGCAACATTGTCATGACTCCTGCCGAGTGACGGGAATGCTCTAGCCTTCGTCTTGTTTCGCGCAGATGCCCCCGCGCCGAGACCTCGGCTCGGCGAGATGGTCCGTCTCCTGGTACAATACGCCTTTCCTGAGGCGCTCAAAGACGAATCGAGTCACAGGTATCCGATAGGGAAGGACCATCATGCCGGTAGCGACCTACAACAACATCGAGATTCCTGCGTTCATGTACGGAACCGCCTGGAAAAAGGAGGCGACCACGAAGCTGGTGCTCCAGGCGGCTGAGGCGGGGTTCAGAGCCATCGATACGGCGAACCAACTGATCCACTACGACGAGGCTCGGGTCGGACAGGCCCTCCGGCAACTTGTAGGACAAGGTATCGGCCGCGAGCAATTATTTCTTCAGACAAAATTCACGCCGCCCAATGGACAGGATCACCGCCTGCCATACGATGTCCATGCCAAAATTGCTAAGCAGGTCAAACAGTCGTTCGACAGCTCGCTGACTCATTTGCACACGGACTATCTGGATTCATACGTTCTGCACGGTCCCTATTACCGCGGCAGTTTAGGTCCTGAAGATTGGGAGGTTTGGGCGGCCATCGAGTCTCTATATGACGCCGGGAAGACGAAGGTGATCGGCGTGAGCAACGTTTCGGCGGGACAGTTGACGCAATTGTGCGCGCAAGCCCGCCACAAACCGATGGTCGTGCAAAACCGCTGCTATGCCGCATTCGGCTGGGACAAGGCCGTCCGGGACGTTTGCAAGGAGCAAGGACTTGTCTATCAAGGTTTCTCGCTACTGACCGCCAATCGGGAGGTGTTTGTCGATCCCGAGATCCGGGCCATGGCTGAGCGATATGAGACCGGGGTGGCACAGGTCGTGTTCCGGTTCGCGATGCAGGTCGGCATGCTTCCCCTTACGGGAACGACGAACCGGCAGCATATGGAAGAGGACCTGCGATGCGACCGGTTTACCCTGACGGCGGAGGAAATCCACAGAATCGAGACTGTCGGAGTGTGATTCCGAAGGGAATAACCGTCGATCAGATCTCAGAACCATCGATTCATTCCGACGGGAACCGCCTATCGGTTGATCGTCACCGGACCCATGATAGGTTCACTGCCTCAACCGAACCAAGCCGCGGGCGGGAAACAACACTTCGCACGGGTCTCACGATCCAATCTGCAGACATGCCGAACGGATCAGGGGCTATTGGTCCAGGCCGAGACCTATGCTGCCCTGGCTGAGTCGCCAGTAGCGGATTCATTCCTTATCCTCTAGAAGTCTCAGCCATGGCTGACACCATGGCGGAAATTCTCGTAATCGACGACGATTCGTCTATTCGCCAGTTCTTCCGGCGGACGTTGGAGGAGGCTGGATACGGAGTTTCGGAAGCTTCGTCAGCGAAAGAGGGGCTGTCTCATCTCAAGGGGCATTCCGTCGATCTCATCATCACCGACGTGCTCATGCCGGAAATGGACGGCTTGGAACTGACATGGGTGCTGCATCAGCAGTATCCCAAGATTAAGGTCATCGCCGTTTCCGGTGGACAACGGGAAGTCGATTACTGCAATGTAGCCCGCTTTTTTGGAGCGCACGATACCCTGATGAAACCTGTCTCCGTGCCTCGATTACTGGATACCGTGGGCCGACTGGTCGACCAATCGGCCTAGGGCAATCCTCCCAGCTCCAGGGGCCTCGATCGTTAAATACCTGCATCCTTTTCTCTGCATTGCCGTCTCTATGATTGAGCGATGGAATGTCCCACCGCCGAACTCAACATGGAGGTGTCCGATGCGTCCTCATATTTCACTCGACGTTCGTCATGTGCCTCAGTCGGTCGCGTTCTATAAGAAGGTATTCGGCGTAGAGCCTCAGAAGCAGACCGTGGACTACGCAAAATTCGATCTGCAGCACCCCGCCTTAAACCTCTCGTTCGTATCCTCCACGGGCGCCGTCAGCGCCGTCAACCACTTTGGGATCGAAGTGGAATCGGTTGATGAGATCGCAGCCTGGAAAACACGATTGCAGGAGGCCGGCGTTCTGGAGAAGGTCGAAGAGGATGTCGCCTGTTGTTTCGCACGGCAAGACAAACTCTGGTTTTCAGATCCTGACGGCAATGCCTGGGAGGTGTTTACGGTTCATGAACAACTGGACGTCACGGGTCCGCTCAAGCAGACCGGCTGCTGTGTGCCGAAATCGGCCGGTAACGCCGTCGCCGCCACTTGCGCGGGGTGAGGGTGGAGGGGTACCGTGAACGGGTAAGGCCGGAGGCGAAGCGAATGAGCGTTACGATGACGAGCGTATGGGAGCAGGTTCACACCGGTCTCCGTTCGTTCATTGCCCGGCGCGTGGAGGATCAGGCCGCAGTGGACGACATTCTCCAAGATGTGTTCGTACGGATGCATCGGCAGATGGCCGGCCTCAAGGATCCCAAGAAAGTGGTGTCGTGGGTCTTTCAGATCACCCGAAACGCCATCGTGGATTACTATCGCTCGGCGGGGCGCCGGCGGGAAATTCCCGCCGGGCTTGCCGGGGATATTGATCAGCATCGTCGTGCCGTCGGTATGGAGGATGCCGATACCGGCGCACTGAATTCTGAACTCTCCTCCTGTCTGCGTCCCATGCTGAAACGGCTGTCGAATGAGTATCGGGTAGCCGTCGAAATGGTGGAACTGGAGGGGCTCACCCAGCAGGCTGCGGCGAGGCGGCTTGGACTCTCGTTGCCCGGCATGAAATCGCGCGTACAGCGAGGGCGGAAACTACTCAAGGAGATGCTGGAGCAGTGCTGTGCGATCCAATTGGACCGGCGCCGCGGGGTCATCGATTTTCAAGCCCGGGAGGGAGGGTGCGATCCTTGTGGTCCCGGCGGCGGGAAGGGTCGTCGGTGAGGATCGCCGTCGTCGGCGGAGGGCCCGCCGGCCTCATGGCCGCAGAGGCGGCAAGTCAGGCCGGTGTACAGGTCGACCTCTACGAGGCCATGCCCTCCGTCGGCCGCAAGTTTCTGGTGGCCGGTAAAGGGGGCTTGAATCTGACCCATTCAGAACCTCTCGAATCGTTTCTCGTTCGGTATGGATCGCGCGGACCTCAGATCGAGACGTGGATAAAGGCGTTTGGACCTGACGCTATAAGGGGCTGGGCTGAGGGGCTTGGCGTACCCACCTTCATAGGCAGCTCGGGGCGCGTGTTCCCGAAGGATATGAAAGCGGCGCCGCTCCTACGCCGGTGGCTGACGCGACTGAAGAAACAGGGAGTGCGATTTCATGTGCGCCACCGGTGGGCTGGATGGGATGGATATGGAGCGCTGCGATTTTCGACACCGCAAGGAGAACGGACGGTTCAGGCAGGGGCGGTCGTGTTGGCTCTGGGGGGCGGAAGCTGGCCTCACTTGGGTTCGGATGCCGCCTGGGTTTCTCTGTTTCATGAGAAAGGCGTGGAGATTACTCCTTTGAGGTCGGCCAACTGCGGGTTTGATATCGCCTGGAGCGTTCACATGCGGGATAGGTTTTCCGGGCATCCGGTCAAATCGGTAGCGGTCCTGGAGCCTGATCGGGCCGGAGACGTGCAACGCCGGCGAGGCGAATTCGTCATTACGAGAACGGGGGTGGAGGGGGGAGTGATCTATGCCGTGGCGGCATCGCTTCGCGACCGGATCGAAAAAGACGGGAAAACGATTCTCTACATCGATCTGGCGCCGGATAGGGACTTGGCCAGACTGGTTCAGGATCTCTCACGACCGAAGGGAAAACGAAGTATTGCCGGCCATCTGCAGCGATGCGCCGGCATCACCGGCGTGAAATCGGCCTTACTCCATGAGGTAGTCTCCAAGCAGGATTTTTCGGATCCGCGTAAACTTGCCGCCGCGATCAAGTCTTTGCCGCTCACGCTGACCGCCCCACGGCCTTTAGCCGAGGCGATCAGTACGGCGGGCGGAGTCTCATTCGACGAACTCGACGAGCGCCTGATGGTCCGAAAATTTCCAGGAGTCTTCTGCGCCGGTGAGATGTTGGATTGGGAAGCGCCGACGGGGGGATACCTTTTAACGGCCTGCTTTGCCGGTGGTCGAGCCGCCGGAATCGGGGCGGCAAATTTTCTGAGGCAACGGACGACTTAACAGGAAGGCTCAGTTCGGACGAACGTCGAGTCCATTCACCGCACCGATCCGGCGATATTTCTGCTCGCGTTGCGTGAGGAGTTGAGGGATCGAGTATTCGGTGAGGGGGAAGAGGTGGTTGGTCAGTGACTTGGCGACTCGATCGGTGACGGCTTTGGGTTCACGGTGCGCGCCGCCCAGCGGTTCCGGAATGATGTCGTCGACGACGCCCAGTTTTGCGAGGTCTTGAGCCGTCATTTTCAGGGCCGAGGCGGCATCCGGAACCTTGGCCGGATCGTCCCACAAAATAGCCGCGCAGCCTTCGGGAGAAATCACGGAGTAGACCCCGTGCTCCAGCATCAGGACCCGGTCTGAGACGCCGAGGGCCAGAGCCCCGCCGCTTCCCCCTTCTCCGATCACGATGGAGATGATCGGTACGGTCAGCCGGGACATGACCAACAGATTCCTGGCAATGGCTTCCGCTTGGCCGCGCTCTTCAGCCCCGATGCCGGGATAGGCGCCGGGAGTATCGATAAAGGTCACGATCGGCCGGTTGAACTTTTCGGCCATCCGCATCAAGCGAAGCGCTTTTCTGTAGCCTTCTGGATTCGGCATGCCGAAGTTGCGCTGCATGCGCTCCTTGAGCGTCTTGCCCTTCTGATGGCCGATCACCATGATCGAACGGTCGTTGAATCGGGCGAATCCACCCACAATGGCGCGATCGTCGCCGAATGAACGATCGCCATGGAGCTCGAGAAAATCCCTGAAGATTTCGTTGATATAATCGAGCGTGCTGGGTCGTTGGGGATGGCGCGCTAATTGGGTGCGTTGCCAGGGCGTGAGGCGGCCGTACAGTTCGTGCTCCAGCTGGGCCAGCTTCATCCGCAGTTTGCGGATTTCATCCTGATTGACGGGCTTGCCGCTGCCGGCTGCGGCAAGTTTTTCGATCTTCTCTTCGATCTCGCGCAGCGGTTTCTCAAATTCAAGATAGTCGCGCATCGTTGTCTTCGTCCGGGAAATATTTGCCTGGGGAGGGGAGAAAGGCACCGCACCCCACAATATGTAGTGCTACGATACCAAAGATAGGGCCCCTTTGCCTAGCACTTCTTCAACATCAGCTACAAAGTGTTCGCTTGCCGTGACCTTCAGATGGGGCAGGGGAGCTGTTTCGGCCTCAAGGGCTTCATCTGTCCGAAATGTCAAAGAAATTGTCGTGCCTCCGGGGTGTCGCTTGAAGACGTCCAAGAGGCGCGGTAACTGCTCCTTGGTCTCAGGCCGGTCGGACAGCCTGATATGGACCCGCTTGATGGATTGGGATTGGACGTCCGACAGCGGTTCGATTTTGCTGCCGCGGAGTTTGGTGCCCTTGTCCCCACGGTCGATCGTGCCGGTCACTCGCACCAACCGCTCCGGCGCCAGCAAATCGCCGGCAGACTTGAATAGATCGGGAAAAACGATGACTTCGACCGTTCCCTGGAGGTCCTCCAGCGAAATGTAGGCCATCCGGTCGCCCTTCTTGGTCAACATGGATTTGACCGCAGCGATGATGCCGCAGAGCTTAACTTCTTTCCCGTCGGAAAGCTCGGTCAGTCCGGCGGTCGTAGCCGAGGCCAAAGCCTGGATAGTGGCTTCGTAGCGCGCCAGCGGGTGGGCCGTGATATAAAAGCCGGTCAGCTCGCGCTCATATTTGAGTCTTTGGGCCTGGTCCCATTCCGGCAGCGGCGGCAAGGCCGGATGAGCCAGCTCGGTCCGAGCGCCTACGCCGTGGAAATCTTCACCGAAAATACTTGTCTGCCCAAGATCTCGCTCCCGTTGCGCGGCCGCGCCGTCGTCGACCGCCTGGTCGAGTACCGCCATCAGTTGAGATCGCTTTGCGCCGGTGGAATCGAAAGCGCCCGCCTTAATCAAGCCTTCCAGCATCCGCTTGTTTACTTTGTGTAGGTCGACTCGGCGGCAAAAGTCGAAGAACGACTGGAATGGTCCGGTTTCCGCCCGAACTTCCAGCACCGATTCGACCGCTCCCTCGCCGACGTTCTTGATGGCTGCGAGTCCAAAGCGGATGGCCCCGTCGACGACGGCGAAATTTTTCCGGCTTTGATTCACGTCGGGGCCGAGAACCTTGATTCCGAGGTCGCGGCATTCCGTGAAATAGCCGACGATCTTATCCTGGTTTCCCATGTCGCTCGTCATCAGCGCGGCCATGAACTCGGTCGGGTAATGTGCTTTCAAGTAGCCGGTGTGGTAACAGACGACGGCATAGGCGGCGGCGTGGGATTTGTTGAAGCCGTAGCCGGCAAACTTTTGGATCAGCTCGTAGAGTTTCTCCGCTTTCTTCTCCGGGATTTTATTTTGTTTGGCCCCTTCGATGAACTTGGCGCGCAGTTTCTCCATCTCCTCCGGCTTTTTCTTTCCCATGGCGCGTCGGAGGATGTCGGCTTGTCCGAGTGAGAAGCCGGCGATCTTGTTGGCGATCGCCATGACCTGCTCCTGGTAGACGATCACGCCGTAGGTGTCCTTAAGGACCGGTTCCAACTCCGGCGTCTCATAGGTGATCGGCACCTTGCCCTGTTTGCGTTTGATGAAGTCGGGAATGAGGTCCATCGGACCGGGTCGGTACAGGGCGATGATGGCGATGATGTCCTCGAATCGGTCGGGCTTAAAGCCGGTTAGCAGGTCGCGCATCCCGGAGCTTTCCAACTGGAAGATCCCGGTCGTTTTGCCGGATGACAGCAGCGCGAAGGTCTTCGGATCGTCGAACGGCAGCCGCTCGACCGACAGAGGCGGCCGGTCGGGATGGTTCTCATTGATCAGCGTCTCGGCCCGCCGGATCATCGTGAGCGTCTTGAGGCCGAGAAAGTCGAACTTCACCAGGCCGATTTTTTCGACATCCCCCATGGAATACTGGGTGACGATTTCGTCGTTCGCACCTTTGTAGAGCGGAACGTGATCGGTCAACGGTCCTTCGGAGATCACCACGCCCGCCGCGTGGGTCGAGGCATGGCGCGCCAACCCCTCCAGCGACTGCGCAATCGTCATCAGCTCCCTGACCTTCGGATCGGTCTCGACCAACTCGCGCAGGCGCGGCTCTGTGTCGAGGGCTTGCTGCAAGGTGATGTTGAGCTGAGAGGGAACCAGCTTCGCGACCTTATCCGCTTCGGCGTAGGGCATTTCCAACACGCGGCCGACGTCGCGAATTGCGGCCTTGGCTCCCAGCGTGCCGAACGTAATGATCTGCGCCACGTGGTCGGAGCCGTACTTGTCCACGACGTAATTGATCACTTCTCCGCGGCGGTCCATGCAGAAGTCCATGTCGATATCGGGGAGAGACACGCGCTCGGGGTTTAGGAAGCGCTCGAAGAGGAGCGTGTAGACCAAGGGATCGAGGTCGGTGATGCGCAGGGCGTAGGCCACCAAGCTGCCGGCGGCGGAACCCCGTCCCGGTCCCACGGGGATTCCACGCGAGCGGGCGAAGCGGATGATGTCCCACACGATCAAGAAGTAGCCGGCGAATCCCATCGAGCAGATGACCATGAGCTCTTCCCGCAGCCGCTGCTCATAGACGGCGGAGGGTGCGTTGCCGGGGCGTTCCTTCAAGCGAGTGTTAAGTCCTTCGACGGCGAGCTGTTCGAGATAGGACTCGCGCGTGTAGCCGTCCGGCACCTTGTATTGCGGCAGATGCGTCTTGTTCAGCGCAAGCTGTAGGTCGCAGTCATCGGCGATCCTGCAGGTATTGGTCGCGGCGCCCGGAAACTCCGCGAAGGCCGGCACGATTTCTTCGGTCGACTTCACATAGAGTTGATCCGTATCGAACTTCATTCTGGCGGGATCGCTGAGGGTTTTTCCCGTTTGAAGGCAGAGCATCAATTCGTGCGGACGAGAGTCTTCTTTCTTGAGGTAATGGCAATCGTTCGTGCCGGCCAGCGGAATGCCGAGTTTCTTGTGAATTTCCATCAATCCGGCATTGGCGATCCGTTGGTGATCAAGGCCGTTGGCCTGCACCTCCAAGTAGAAGCTGTCTTTGCCGAAGATCTCTTGAAATTCGCCGGCGACGGCCAAGGCCCCCGGCATATCCTTCTGGCCGATCAAGTAAGGAATTTCGCCGCTGAGGCAGCCGGAAAGCGCAATAAGACCTTCGTGATGCTCTTTGAGAATCTCCTTATCCATCCGAGGTTTATAGTAGAAGCCTTCAAGGTAAGCTTTACTGACGAGTTTAATGAGGTTCTGATAGCCTGTGAGGTTTCGCGCGAGCAAGATCAGATGGTAATAATCGTTATGCGAGAGCCCGCTGTCTTTCTTCGCGTGGCGGCTTCCGAGAGCCATATAGGCCTCGCAGCCGATGATGGGTTTCACGCCCGCGTCTTTGGCTTTCCGGTAGAACTCAATCGCCCCGAACATATTGCCGTGGTCGGTCATCGCCACGGCCGGCTGGCCGAACGATTTGATCTGCTGAACGAGCGGTTCGATCTGATTGGCGCCGTCGAGGAGGCTGAATTGAGTGTGGAGGTGCAGATGCACGAAGGATGAAGCCATGAGCGGATTCTAGGAGCGCAAAGACGCGAAGTCAACGGACGGTTCGAGCGAGAATAGTTGCTTGACACCGGCTGTATCGATCATGCACATTGATGCATATGCGAACCACTTTGAATATCGACGACGATCTGATCAAACGTGCGGGCAGGCTGACCGGTATTCAAGAGAAGACGCAGCTCGTTCGCCTGGGGCTTGAGGCCCTCATCTCACGAGAAGCCGCCAAACGTCTCGCCCGGCTTGGCGGCAGTTCCCCGCATTTCAAAGAGATTCGCCGCCGCCGCTCTGCCTAGCCCGCATTATTCATGACCGCTTCTGCTGCAATCGGGGGTTTGCCGCTGCGACAAGCCGGCATTGCGGCATGCCGGCGGATGGGTCGCCCCTCACGGCCTCAACGTACTGTTTCATGTACGCCTCGGTCGCGAGGGGCTCCACGCGCCCGACTCGCTTGGCGACTCCGCGATCTCGCGACGAACCGTCATGGATAGTGCGGGCTAGAAATGCAGACGCTTGTCGACACCTCCGTGTGGGTCCAGCACTTTCGTGCCGATTCGCCCGCGCTTCGGCAGTTGCTGGAGGAGGATGTCGTGGTATGTCACCCGCTCATCATCGGAGAATTAGCCTGCGGGAACTTGAGACATCGATCCAAAGTGCTGGAATCCATGTTCGCACTCCCCACGATGCCGACGATCGAATATGAAGAGATTCTCGCCTTTATCGAAAGCCATTCCCTCTTCGGGCAGGGGTTGGGATGGATCGACGTACATCTGCTTGCCTCGACCGTTCTTCGTCGCGTGACGCTGTGGACCTTCGATCAACCGTTAAAGCGTGCAGCGAGAAGACTCCACTGTAGCTTTGACCCCCCCCAATTAGTCCCTCATTAGCCCGGCCGCTTGCCGTCCGGTGAACTCAAAGGATTTTCGACCCTTCAGTTCGTAATGTTGAGGGTCAGTGACTTGCTGAACGACTGTGGAGGATTCGACGAATCTCGAACCGTATAGATGCGGGTGTGCGCGCCCGGCGTACCAGCGGCAGGAGTTCCGGACAAGACGCCGGTTGTCGTGTTCAGTTGCAGTCCGGTAGGAAGCGGGGCAGATACAGACCAAGTGAAAGGGGCTGTGCCTCCGGAGCGTTGTAACGTTGTGCTGTACGAGCGACCCACTCGTGCGTTGGGCAAGGGAGAGTTGGTGGTAATAAAGAGCGAAGTGATGGTCAATGGAACCGGTGGAACAGTCGAAGCCGTCTGCTTGACCGGAGAGCTGTTGTCGATCACGGAAAACGTATGGTTTGTCGTTCCTACGGTACCGTTCAATGGAATGCCGCTGATGATGCCGGGTCCGACGATATTGAATTGCAAGCCGTTCGGTAAGCTCGGCGATACCGACCATGTATACGGTGGAACGCCTCCTGTGGCGGTCAATGTGGTCTGAGCATAGGTTTGATTGATGACGCCGGGTGGCAATATGATCGGGCTGACCGCCAACGCGGCCGGGTTGATCGTCAGCGTGAGCAAGGTCGTATCGGAACCGGACGCTGAGTCCTGAATGACGAATGTGTGTTGCGTCGAGCCGATCGAATTGTTCCCGGGGGTGCCGGTAATCGTACCGTTGTTGGCGTCCAAGGAGAGTCCTGAGGGCAATGATGGAGTAACCAGCCAGATATACGGCGGAGTTCCTCCCGCCCCGTTCATCGTGGCGTTGTAAGTTTGGCCGACTGTTGCCGGAGGCAGGGAAGTGGTCGTGATCGTGAGCCCGGCCGCTGCCGTAGTGGACGTCGTCGTTGACACCGTGGACGCATCGTTACAGCCTGCCAGAAGGCAGAGGTAGACAAACGCGATAAAGGCGGCCAAGAGGGAATGGCGCATGAAGCCTTGAGGCGCAATTCGCGACGAAATCGGTTGTACTCCAATCGACACAGACCCTACCCCTTCCCTCTCGTGGAGGAGCAGTCTACTAAGGTGCCGTTCGCATCTTCAATCAAGAAACTGCTTCTGCGGGGTATCATAGAGAAAAACCCCTGAGGTGATCTGCCCTACAAAGGGGGGAGGAGAGCTGATCCGGCATATCCCTTGTGCTCGCCGAACGCGCACGCAGGAATAGCCAGATTGTTCAATTACAGGCGGTGTTCATTCGACGCGCGCAGTACGGGATACATCCGGACCACCCCTTGGGTCAGAAGAGCGCGGAATTACGGCCGTAGTTGCTTGGTAAGGCGGTGCCCGAGCTTCGGCACACGTCGCTGCCAGGTTCACGGCCGCCAGGAAAAATTGATCGAAAAAAGAAGCGGAGAGGATTCAGGTGCCGAGGGATTTATCGGACTCATCCAGCGGGTGGCGCACGCGAAGACCAGCGAACCGATGGTAGTCTCGATCCGTCGTGATCCACTCGCTGCCGCTCTCAATGGCCAGGGCGGCGAGAAAGGCATCCGGAACGAGGTTCCCTTTAATGTCTGTGGTCTTGCACAGACGGCAGAAGATTTCCCAATGACGCGGCCCAGGATTGATGATGGTGCAAGTCGAGGGTGCGCGCAACTCTTCGACGAAAGCCAAGGCTTTGTCCATCCCGCTTGGGGAATTGAAGACTTTGGGGTGCGTGACGACGCGGAGAAATCCGCTCAGGACGAGATCGGATAGGCCGTAGGCATGGTCAGAGTTGATGAGGGTTTCAAGCCATCTGAGACATGGAAGATGGTGAGTCGAGTCCTGGCGGTGGGCGTACACCAACACATTGACGTCAAGAAGAACCATGCGGCTGTTCCATGAAGGCGAGAAGGGCGGCGGAATCGTCCAAGTCGACACCAGGGCGAACCCCCTGACCTGAGACCGTGGTGAGTTTCACCGCCTTGCGCGGTTGCTTGACGGGACGGCGCGACAGAATCTGACGGAGCGCATCCTCAATCACGGCCGTTAACGACCGGCCCGTATCATGAGCCAGTCGTTTTGCGGATCGCAGAAGTTGATCATCGAGGCGAATGGTCGTACGCATGCATCAAAGCATACCGATGAGGCATCAATATGTCAAATAAGGTCATTTGTAAGTTTTGTCGAGACACGTAAGGTGGTAGAGCGCGTCGGACCCCTTTTCTTCGCCCTTCAGCAGCGGCTCCATCAAGCGCTCGGCTATCGGAGTCCGGAAGAGTTCGAACAGCAGGAGAGCGAGAGGTAATCCACGTGTCTGTTATTCCGGGGCCACCTCACAATGACCCCAGGGCATCAGTGCTTTCGTGAGAACTTTTCCAGTCAAAGTGAATTAAGGAGCGATCGTCAGACTTAGTGCCTTGTTTGCAGAACCAGTCGTTGTTGAATCTGTCACGGTAAATGTATGAAGCACGTTGGTTTCTGAAACCGTTGGTGCCCCGCTAATGGTTCCCGCCGCGTTGATACTTAATCCAGTAGGTAATGGCGGAGTGACGGTTGTCGACCATGTATATGGTGGAATCCCGCCTGATGCCGTTAAGGTGACGGGAGTTGCGGGAGTGCCACCGACGGCCCCATAGGCACTGCCAACTTTACCAGCAGGCAGGGGTGAAGGTGTATCGATTGTCAGCGCGGCATTAACTGTAATTGATAAATTCTTTGTAACAGCTACTCCGTTGCTATCTTGGACGCGATAGGTCCTTGTAAATGGACTTCCCACAGTCGCGGTTGGTGTTCCGCTAATCACCCCACCCGAACTCAACGTTAGACCTGGAGCAGCTTGATTCGGTGCACCAGTACCAGTAATTGACCAGGAGTACGGCGGTGCTCCTCCTGATGCAGTTAATGTCGCGTTGTATGTTTGGCCAACCGCACCAGTAGGCAAAGAATTTTCATTGATCGTCAGCGCGGCATTAACAGTCAAAGGATATGTTCTAGTACCGGTTTGATTGAACGGGAGAGTGGAATCGTTAACGGTGAAGGTCACGTTTTGCGTCCCATTACTTGTTGGTATGCCGCTGATCGTGGCTGTGGCTGCTGTGAAGGTTAACCCAAATGGCATCCCGACATCCTGAAACTTGAGAGGCGGTGCTCCTCCAGTGGCTGTCAGCGTAACTGGTCCGTAGGCCACATTCACTGTGCCGGTGGGAAGTGATGCGGGGGCGGTGATTGTCGGTGGTGCTGGCGGGCTGATGGTAATCGAGAGGTCTTGCTCATCGAACTGTGGAATCGCATCAGTCACTCGAATCCTAAAAGGAAACGTACCTGTCGCAGTGGCGGTCCCTGAAATGACGCCGTTGGAGCCGTTGAGGCCAAGACCTGGCGGCAGACCCCCCGAGACGATTCCCCACGAGAGCGGCGCAATACCTCCGGACACATTCACAGGCTGATTATACGCAGCATTGAATGATCCGTTCGGCAAACTCGTAGTCGTAATGTTAGGTGGCGCGGGCAAATTGATCGAGATGGACAGAGGCTTCTGAGCCGTCTGCTGAGGGATCCCCGAATCCGCCACCCGAATCGTCGGAACAAAGGTTCCTGCCGTAGTCGGAACACCGGCAATAACTCCGGTCGCCGGATTCAGAGAGAGACCGGGTGGGAGGGACCCGCTAACGATGCTCCAGGACAATGGAGCCGTCCCTCCGGTGGCTATCAACGTGGTGCTGTAATTCTGAGAAACAGTCCCAGTCGGCAACGGTGAATTTGTCGTAATCGTCAACGGTAATGGCGCCGCGGTGATCGTGAGTGTAAGTTGTCTCGTTCCGGTCTGCGGCGTAGGCGAGAATGAATCGGTCACACTGAAGGTATGCGTTTGGTTGCTCGTGACCGTCGGTGTTCCGCTAATAGTTGCGGTCGCTCCACTAGGAGTGAACACGAGTCCGGTCGGTAGAGGCGGGTTGACGGTCCACGTCGTGTAAGGCGGCGTGCCTCCTGTGGCTTGGAGCGTAGCTGAGTAGGCCACATTCTGCACACCATTCGGCAATGATGCGGTCGTGATCGAAGGCTGCGGGACCAGAGAAATCGTGATTCCAAAGTCTTTTGTGCTCACCTGCGGCGTCGGCAGCGACGAGTCCTGGGCTCTGATCCTGACCGTGACTTGTCCGCCCGTCGCATTCGTCGGCGTGCCGCTGATCAGGCCCTGTGAGCTAAGATTGAGACCCGCCGGAAGCGGCTGCGGGGTGCTCGGATCAACACTCCATGTGACGGTGCCGACTCCCAACACGGAAGCCAGTTGGAGCGGCGTGTAGGCAACTCCGACAAACCCCGTCGGCAACGGTGAGCCGGAAGTAATGGTAAATGACGTCGGCGCAGTGGTGTTGGACACCGACGAGGCGTCGTTGCAGCCGTAGAGGCTCAAGCCCACGGCAACGATGATGAAGGCTCCGATGATTTTACCGATAGGGCCGATTGTGCGAGTCATCGAGTGCTGCCTGCCTTTGCGATCATTATCAGTGACGGAATGTTCGATCCGCTCAGCGACGTTGGAGAGTCCAATAGTACGAGAGGATTCGAAGTCGGTCTATCCCTACTTACGTACGGGAACGAGGGAGATTTGATTTACCGAATTAGGGACTCGCGGGTCAAGGGCGCCTATAAAGAAAGAAGTTAAAGGTTTGAGGTTGGAGGTTTGCCGCCACTGCCTCCACTCTCCAACCGTGAGCCTTCAAACCTCAAACTCTTGCAGGGTTAGATCCGCTCTCCGTATTTCGCCAGGTGCTGTTTCTTGGCGCCGGCGATCCAGTTGTTCTTCTTGATTCTGTCCAAGGGCGTGGACAACTCCTTGGCTATCCTCGCAAGGTCTGCGGATGTCCATCTAGCGATCTGGACATAGGTGAATGTGCCCATCTTATTGAGGGCTTCCTCATGAACCGGGCTGATCCCTCTAATCTTGGTGAGGTCGTCCTTGCGATGTTGTGATTGCCGTTTACTCTGATCCATCTGGAGGCTGAGCTGGTCCGGCGCTTCGTCGCCGGAAGACGCCACCACCGTATCCTGTTCACTCCGGAGTCTGAGTCCGGCGCGAATCTGCTCCGGATGCCGTTCCAGCTCCTCGTGCAGGGTCTGGAGTTCCTTCAACTGGCGCTGCAAGGCGGCGATCCGGCTTTCCTGCTGCTCCAAATTCCGATCTCGTTCGGTGATCGCAGCCTGGAGGTCCTGGATCGCGCCGCGCTGGGTTTCGATCACGCCGGTATCGGCCGCATGTTGCGTGAGGGCTTGTTGGTATTTGGCGTCCAACTCGCGCACATGGCTGCGGCGGTCATCGGTTTTCCGGGAAGCTGATTCCAGTTCAGCAATCCGAGATTCCAGGGCCGACTTCTGTGTTTCTAACTCGTGCAGCGCCGTTCGGTGCTGAGCTTCCCGTTCACTGAGCTGCACTTCCAGCCAATGAACACGGCCTTGCGCCGGTTCCATCTCGGTCAGTTGCGGGCGCAACAGCTCAAGTTTGGCGAGTTGTGATTCTAGTTCCGAGATTCGGTCGTGAAGCCGGTCGGCTTCCTCCTCTTTTTCAGCCAAGGCCAACTGAGCCGTCGAGCGCGCGGCGTTGGCCTGCCTGGCTTCATGTTCGAATGCGGCGATGGTGGCGTCGCTTTCCTGATAGCGCTGCAAGGCGGCTTCCTGATCGGACTCCAATGCGGCGATCCGCTGGGCCGCAGCCGACAACTCCCCCTCCAGGGTAAGGTGCCGCTGCGTTTGCGCGGCCAGTTCCTGCTGTCGCGACTGCGCCAACGCTTCCGCTGTCGCGAGTTTGCTCTCATAGATCAGAATGGTCGAGCACTTGGCTTTCAACTCCAATTGTGTGGCATGAAGCGTTTGGTCTTTGATCTGCAACGACGTGGTGAGGTCGTAAATGTGCTTCCGCAACTCGGCGACCGAGACATGCCGGAGGAGCCAACCGGTCATTCCCCCGATCCCGGCTGCGGTCAGCAGGCACGCCAGAATTTCGTTGCCCAAAGTCATCATAAGTCACCGGTTCCCGTCACACGCAGTTCGATACGCCGATTGCGTTTGAGCGCGGCCTGCGTCTGGTCCTTGGAGCGGGGCTTCGTCGCGCCGTATCCGACGGCGGTGAAGTGGTTCGTCAGCCCGCGCTTCATGAGGTGTTGGCGCACGGCTTCCGCGCGCCGGCGGCTCAGGTCCAGATTGTACTCCGGTGCGCCGAAGGCGTCGGTATGCCCCCCGATTTCGATCGATGCCTGTGGCGCGCTCTGAAGGATCGGCACGAGCTGTTCCAATGCGGCAAGGCCTTGGGGCGTCAGAGTCGTCTTGTTGGATTCGAACTCGATGCGCGCGCGTGACAGGGCGCCATCGAGCCGGTTCTGTAATGATCCAAGAGCGGACCGCAGGATCGTCCCCCCCGCGGCGGGGAGAATATGGTCTTCCAGTTCCAATCCGGAGGCCCTCATGGGGGCGACGGTTCTAAGCAACGCGGCCTTCGCCTGCTCGGTGGCCACCCGGCCGCTGAGGACGACCGACTTTCCGTCGATGATGACGGAGCCTCGTCCGTTCATCTGCCCCAGCACCGGGAGCATGCCGGGCAAGGCATCGAGCCAAGGCGCCGGAGAGACTTGGGCGTCGACGCTAAGCTCATCGACGATTTTCACTTTCAACGGATCGTAGAGGGCGTGTGCCTGGAGCAGTACCCGATCGCGCCATGACTGATCGGGGAGCGACCCCCGCATCGTCAATGTGCCCTGTTCGAGTCGGGCGTGAAAATTGGCCGGGAAGGGCTGAGGGGTCGGTTGCTGAAGATGTCTGGGTACGCAGATCCACGCGAGCAAGGAAAGCGCGATGGCGCCGCCGAGAAGAATGGCTGCCCGCAACAACATGAGCGATCCCATACGTTACATGTGGGCGCACCGTATCACAGATCGAGGTCGTTGCAAAAGTCCTCCGACGGCGG
>JBBILH010000012.1:0-18376 GCA_037445005.1 Nitrospira sp. | reverse complement strand
CTCGGTAGAGAGTGAATCAGGCCCCGACCAGCACGGATGGAACTAAATAGGGCGGAGCAATTGATTCCCGGTATGACAGGCGCTCTTCATTTGCGGTATGGTACGGCCTCGACCGAAAAAAGGTGTGAGGTTAGAGGTTGGGGGAATCGAAACGATGCTTAAGGTTCGAGGTTGGAGGAGGAATGTGGAAGGCTCACGGGTAGAGGTTGGAGGTAGTTGCGTCAAGCCTTTAGCCTCCAGCCTCAAACCTCGGACCTCAAACCTCAAACGCTTTTCCCGAGGCCTCCAATCTCAGGCCTCACGCCTCCAAGCGCAGCAACCATGATCGCCATTATCGACTACGGCATGGGAAATCTCCGCAGCGTCTCGAAAGCGTTCGAGACCGTCGGGCATCGCACGGTCGTCACCAGAGATCTCCGCGCGATCGCTGATGCCAATCGAGTGGTTTTGCCGGGCGTCGGGGCGTTCGGTGATTGCATGAAGAATCTGATGATGTATGAGCTGGTCGACCCGATTCGAGCCGCGATCCGTTCTGGCAAACCGTTTTTGGGAATCTGCTTGGGATTGCAACTGCTGTTTACGGAGAGCGACGAGTTCGGGATTCATAAAGGACTCGACATCATTGCCGGCCGCGTGGTGCGGTTTCCCTGGGGACAGTCTCCTTCTGCCGTGCCTGTCCCCAATCTTACAAAGGGGCCGGCGCCGGCAAGGCTGGGGCCTTTCCCGGAGTTGAAAGTGCCGCATATGGGATGGAACCAGGTCACTATGCAACGGCCCTGTCCGTTATTCGAAGGGATTCCCGACGGGGCGTACTGGTACTTTGTCCATTCATATTACGTGGCTCCGGCCGATCGATCTGTCGCAGCCACGACGACCACCTATGGGGTGCCGTTCGTCTCCAGCATTTGGCGTGACAATGTGGTGGCCTGCCAATTTCATCCGGAGAAGAGCCAGGCGGTGGGGCTTCGCCTGATTAAGAATTTCGGAGCCTGGAAGGGCTAGCGTCGGTGATTGGGGGATAACGGGACCGACGGGATGACGGGATAGAGAAGGGATAGTGTGGGAACAGCACTTCATGTAATTGCGCTGTGTATTTTGGGGTTTCTGGCGGTCGGATGCAGCGGGTCGAAGGTGACTACGCAGGCGTCCAGCGAGTTGCCGCGCTATCAGGTTCGTACCATTGCGCTGGCGCCTTTTTCTGCGCTGACGACTCCGCAGGTGGCCGACAGCGCGGACCTTTTTCTGAGCAGTCCGCAGAGTGTCCGTCGATCCGATATTTCGTTGGGAACGCCTCCGGTCGGAGAACCGGCGTTGCAGCAGACCGTCACGGTTCCTTCCCATGCCGCGGAAAAGGTTACGCAACTGTTTTGGAACCGATTGAAGGGGCGGAAACAGATTTCCACGCTGGAGCCGAGCCGGACGGAAAAAGCGCTTTCCCAGATCGGAGGCGATTCCAGAATGGCCACGCCGGAATCCAGGGCCTCCGCCGCAGCGAAGATACTGAAGGCGGATGCCGTGCTGATCGGGCAGGTGCGAATTTATCAAGAGCGGGTGGGAAGCCGACTCGGCGCCGACCCTCCGGCCTCGGTCGGTTTTGAGGTTAAGACCGTGGCGGCAGACGGGCAGGTGCTATGGGTGGGGAACTACTATGAACGGCAGAAGCCGATGATTCAGGATGTTTTGGGGTTCTTCCAGCACGGCGCCGGTTTCGTGACGGCGGAAGAGCTGGCGGCCTATGGTGTACAGGAAATGTTGAAGCGATTTCCGTTTGGAACAGAGGAGTAGTCGGGTGGTCATCATTCCCGCAATCGATTTGAAGGACGGCCGCTGCGTGCGGTTACGCCAGGGAGACATGGCGGCGGAAACCGTGTATTCCGACGATGTCTCGACCGTCGCTCGGCAGTGGCAGGAACAAGGGGCGTCGATCATTCACGTCGTTGATTTGAACGGGGCGGTCGACGGCGAACCGCGGAACTTGCCACAGATCGAAACCGTCCTTCGGACGGTGCGTGTGAAGGTACAAGTGGGCGGCGGCGTCAGATCCATCCAGACGGTACGCCGATATCTGGCGGCGGGCTTGTCGCGCGTGGTTTTGGGAACCGCCGCCTTGACCGACCGCGCGTTTCTTGAGCAGGCCTGCAAGGAATTTCCCGGCCGGATCCTCCTCGGGTTGGACGCCAAAGACGGCAAGGTAGCCGTCAAGGGCTGGACTGCGGTGTCGGAGACTAGAGCCATCGATCTCTTGAAGGAACTATCCGGCCTGGCCATCGGCGCCGTCGTCTATACGGACATTTCTCGTGACGGCATGTTGAGCGGACCGAACATCCCGGCGCTGAAGCAAGTCGTGGAGCGGTCCTCGTTTCCGGTCATCGCCTCAGGAGGTATAACCGCAATTGAGGATCTACTCGCCGTTCGCATGCTGGGTCCCCGGATCGAGGGGGCGATCGTCGGCAAGGCGCTGTACGATGGAATGCTCGACCTGCGCGCGGCGATTGCCGCCGTGGGCGTTGGAGGCTCACAGTTAGAGGGTACAGGCGGGAAGAACAGGTGAGAGGCTCAAGGTTAGATGATGGAGGCGGGAAGAATGCGTGAGAGGCTGATGGTTCGAGGGTGGAAGCAGTGGCGGCATACCTCTAGCCTCCAACCTTTAACCTCAAGCATCGTTTCGATACCTCCGGCCTCCAACGAGTTGAAGTCATGTTGACCAAGCGCATCATTCCCTGCCTCGACGTGAAGGACGGGCGGGTGGTCAAAGGTGTCAGCTTCGTGAATCTCCGCGATGCGGGTGATCCGGTCGAAGCCGCGATGGTCTATGACCGCGAGGGAGCGGACGAACTCTGCTTTCTCGACATCACGGCCTCCCATGAAAATCGCAAGACCATCATCGACGTGGTGGAGCGGACGGCGGCGCAGGTCTTCATGCCTGTGACGGTGGGCGGCGGCGTTCGGACGCTCGACGACATTCGCGCGCTCTTGAATGCGGGAGCCGACAAGGTGAGCATCAATACGGCCGCGGTGCAGCGCCCTGAGTTTGTTCAGGAGGCCGCGCAGAGATTCGGGACGCAATGCATCGTGGTCGCCATCGATGCCAAGCGGAGCGGGGACCAACGCTGGGAAGTGTTTACGCACGGAGGCCGGAAAGCGACGGGGCTTGACGCGGTCGAGTGGGCGGCGCGCATGGAAGGATACGGCGCAGGAGAGATTCTGCTGACCAGCATGGACCAGGATGGACAGCAGAGCGGCTACGACCTTGGCCTCACCGCGGCGGTTTCCGGATCGGTCTCCGTTCCCGTCATTGCGTCCGGCGGAGTCGGCACGCTCGAACATCTCTACGAAGGATTTCATGTCGGTCTTGCCGACGCAGTGCTCGCGGCCTCGATTTTTCACTTCCGAACGTTTACCATTCCTCAGGCCAAGGCGTATTTGCGGGAACGAGGCGTAGCGGTCCGGATAACGGAAGGAACTGTTGGAGGCTCACAACAACCTCAAACCTCAAGCGCTCTTTCAGAGACCTCCAACCTCTAACCTCAAGCCGGAAGCGGTAATGTATGTCGTCTAACCAGTTCAAATTCGACGAGCAGGGATTATTGCCGGCGATCGTTCAAGATTGGCTGGACGGGACCGTCCTGATGCTCGGGTATATGAACCAAGATGCACTCAACAAGACATTGGCGAATAAGACCGTGCATTTCTGGAGTCGCTCCCGTAACGCGCTGTGGGAAAAAGGCGAGACCTCCGGTCACAAACTCCGGGTGAAGGATCTGTTCATCGATTGCGATCACGATACGATCCTCGTCAAGGCCGAGCCGATCGGTCCCACCTGTCATACGGGGGCGCGCGCTTGCTTCTTCTCCAAACTCGATGAATCGGGCAGGGCGCCGATTGCCACGACGATCGACGCACAGGGGGGAATCCTCGACGCCGTCCTACGGACGATTCAGGATCGTCGCGCGCATCCACAGGCCGGCTCCTATACGACGAAGTTGTTCGAAGGAGGCCACGACAAGATTCTAAAGAAAGTGGCCGAAGAAGCCGGCGAGGTGCTGATTGCGGCAAAAGGCGGGAAGAAAGAAGAACTCGTCTACGAAGTGGCGGACCTGTTCTTCCACACGCTGATGGTGCTGGGCTACCACGAGGTGCCGCTCCAGGACATCTATCAGGAATTGGGGAAACGGTTCGGTAGGTCCGGATTGCGGGAAGGGTAGGAGAAACCGGGGGATGTCATGATGGACTGCCTCTTTTGCAAGATCGTCGACAAGAAGATTCCGGCGAAGGTCGTTCATGAGGACGAACACGCGGTCGCATTTGACGACATCAATCCTCAGGCGCCAATCCATACGCTGGTGATTCCGAAGCGCCACGTCGCCACAGTGCAGGAGGCAGGGCCGAACGATCAGGCGCTGTTGGGCCGGTTGCTCCAGATCTGCGCGACCGTCGCCAAGCAAAAAGGACTGGCGGAGTCCGGCTACCGAATCGTCGCCAACACCGGCCGTGACGGCGGCCAAACCGTGTTTCACCTGCATTTTCACGTCATGGGAGGCCGGCACATGGGGTGGCCGCCGGGATAACCAGAGAAAGCGCTTGAGGTTGGAGGTTGCCGTGAGCCTCCAACTTCTCACGTTGACAGATTTCCTCTCCGTCTGTTAGGGTAACCCTTCAATTTTTCCGATCACTTACGTTTGCCAACCCTGCCGGTTTGAGGCGGGAAACAGGAGCCGCGACTCCCGTGGGCCGAGGCCTGATTTCTGAGGACGTGATCAATCAAATCAGAGACCGGATCGACATCGCGGAGATCGTCGGACAGCACGTTAGCCTGACCAGAGCCGGGCAAAATCTGAAGGGGCTCTGTCCTTTCCATCAGGAAAAATCGCCGTCTTTCACGGTCAGCCCGTCCCGGCAAATTTTCCATTGTTTCGGGTGCGGCGCGGGCGGCAACGTGTTTACGTTTCTGACACGAATCACCGGCGCGAGCTTTCCTGAAACCGTGCGCGAGTTGGGGCGGAAGGTGGGCATCGACGTGCAGGAGACAACGGCCCACACCGGCCCGCAGGCGGCTCAAGCCGGCCGTATCGAGCAGTTGAATCGAGCCGTCTCCGACTGGTTTCGGCACAATCTCCGCGACGAACAGCTCGGCGGGGAGGCGCGCGAGTATCTGAAAGGCCGCGGCATTTTGCCGGCCACGATCGAGCAGTTCGGAATCGGCGTGGCCCCGGCCGAATGGGACGCGCTCTTGAAGGCGGCGGCCCGCCAGGGATTTCAGCAGACCGATCTTGCCGCGGCCGGATTGGCGATCCCGCGGGACAGCGGCTCCGGTTACTACGACCGCTTCCGGGCGCGCGTCATGTTCACCATTACCGATCTGCGCAAACGGATCGTCGGGTTCGGCGGCCGTGTCCTTGGAGAAGGGACGCCGAAGTACCTGAACTCCCCCGATACACCGCTCTTCAAGAAAGGACAGACGCTGTTCGGGCTCGACCTAGCGCGCGAGGCGGTGACGAGAACGAAAACGGTGGTCATCGTCGAAGGCTATTTCGACGCGGTAGCGCTGCACCAGGCCGGGCTCACGAATACGGTGGCCACGCTGGGGACGGCGTTGACGCCGGAGCACGTGCAGGTTTTGCGCCGATTCGCCTCCAAAGTCGTGCTGTTGTTCGATCCCGACCCGGCCGGGGTGCGCGCGGCGTTGCGGGGACTCGATTTGTTCGTCAACAGCGGATTGGGCGTGAAAGTCGTGACGCTGCCGGCCGGCGACGACCCCGATACCTTCGTGCGGAAGTTCGGGCCGGGCGCGTTCACGAAGCTGGAAGAGCAGGCGCCGAGTCTCCTGGATTTTGCGCTTGAGCACAGTTTGCAAACGGCGGAATCCAGCACGGTTGAGGGCCGAATCCGCAGCGTGGACGACGTGCTGAAGATCTTGCAAAAGAGCGAGCATCCGATCGAACGAGAGGAACGGATCAGAATCGTAGCCGAGCGGCTCGGCATCAATCAGCAGCGGCTGATCGAGCGGTATCCCGCTTTGATCGCGAACGAAGGACGCAAGTCCGTGAAGCGGGCCGCCGAGATCCGGCCTGCTCAGGCCTTCAAGGGCGCGCCGGAAGAGCGGGATCTGGTTTACCTGTTGCTGCAGGGGCATCTGACGCCGGCGGACGTGCGGCGCCTCCGGCCCGAAACGTTCTCCGTGCCGGGGTGTCGCAAGCTGATAGAGACGGCCTTGGCGCAATTGGGCCAGGACGGGCGCGTGGGGCTGCGGCGCTTGCTGGACACCGTGGTCGACGATCCGGATTGCGGGGCGCTGGCCACGGAACTCTCGATGCGCGAAGAACACTTCGACGATATGCGCGCACACATTCAGGGGTGTCTGGAAACATTGGAGCGCAAGCGCGCGAACGACGTCATGCGGGATCTGATCGCGCAATTGAAGGCGGCGGAGCGCGCCGGGCGGCTCGACGAGGTGCAAGCGCTCAATGCGCAAATGAATGAATTGCGGATTCAGAAGGCGGGGCGCCCTTCGGCGGTTTTGACGTTGGTCAAGGAGTAAGCATGGCGAAACAAGAATTGCTCGTGGAAGTCAAGAAGCTCATCTCGATCGGCAAAGAGAAGGGCTTCCTGACCTATGACGAGCTGAACAGCACGTTGCCGGCGGAAGTGGTGTCGTCCGAGCAATTCGGCAGCATCATGACCATGTTCGGCGAAATGGACATCGAGATCGTGGACGCGCCCGAGGGCGGCGAGCGGCAGCAGAAGAGCCGCGATCGCGACGACGGCGGGGACGAAGGCGAGGAAAGCGACGGCGGAGAGGAGAACGAGAAAGAAATCGATCTCACGCCCGGCGCGTTGAGCCGCACCGACGATCCTGTCCGCCTGTATCTCAAGGAGATGGGCAGCGTCGCGCTGCTGAGCCGCGAAGGGGAAATCGAGATCGCGAAGCGCATCGAGGAGGGCAAACGGGACATCGCGTTCGTCGTCTATGGCATGCCGATGACGATCGAATTCATCCTCGAACTGCGCGACCAGTTGAAGGACGGCAAGATCGACGTCCGCGAGATCGTGCCCATCGTCGAGACGGAAGAAGACTTCGAGGAAGAAGAAGTCCAGAAGGACTACGAAGAGCTGCGGCTGAAGACGCTCGAAGGCCTGAACGCGGTCAGGAAGGTATCGACGTCCCTCAAGGGGCTCTACGAGAAGTCCCGCCAGGCCGGCAAAGACCCCGCCAAGCTGAAGAAGATCAAGAAGCAGATCGACGCGATTCGCGAGCAAGTCGTCGACAAGATGGAAGCGGTCAACCTGCACGGAGTTCTGAAAGACCGGATGGTGCAGCGCGTTCGAGAAATGGCCATTCAGATCCGCACGGCCGAGCGGGAGATCGTCAGTTGCCAGCGTCGACTCGGCGTCGGAGGCGAGGCCGGGGCGGAATTGCTGCGGAAACTTTGCCGGGAGCGGAAGGATTTCCTTGCGGTCAAGCGGAGGACGGGCGTTTCGGACGACAATTTGCAGGAGATCAAGAAGGTCTATCAGGCGGCCCGGGCCAAGATACGCCAACTGGAGACCGAAGAGGCGCTCGTCTCCGGCGAAGAAATCAAGGACGCGGTCAAGCACCTCGACGTGGCGGAGGAGAAGGTCAAGCGCGGAAAGGCCGAACTGGTCGAGGCGAATCTGCGTCTGGTCGTCAGCATCGCCAAGAAATACACGAACCGCGGGTTGCAGTTTCTGGATCTGATTCAGGAGGGCAACATCGGGTTGATGAAAGCGGTCGACAAGTTCGAATACAAGCGGGGATATAAGTTCAGCACCTACGCGACCTGGTGGATTCGCCAGGCGATCACCCGAGCGATCGCCGACCAGGCCCGGACCATCCGCATTCCGGTCCACATGATCGAGACGATCAACAAGTTGATCCGCACGTCGCGGCACCTGGTGCAAAAGCTCGGACGCGAACCGACCCCTGAAGAAATCGCCGAGCGGATGGATCTGCCGCTCGACAAGGTGCGAAAAATTCTGAAGATCGCCCGCGAGCCCATTTCGCTGGAAACTCCGATCGGCGAAGAAGAAGACAGCCATTTAGGGGACTTCATCGAAGACAAGAAGGCGGTCTCGCCCCTGGAAGCCGCGATCCGATACGACTTGCAGCGGCAGATCAACAGCGCGCTGGAAACGCTGACTCCGCGCGAGGAGAAAGTTCTGCGCAAGCGCTTCGGCATCGGCGAGGCGACGGATCACACCCTCGAAGAGGTCGGCCAGGATTTCGAAGTCACCAGAGAGCGTATCCGCCAAATCGAGGCCAAGGCGTTGCGCAAGCTGCGGCACCCGAGCCGGAGCAAGAAGCTGCGCAGTTTCGTGGAAAGTATGTAGGCCGGTTCTCGGCGGGGGCGGAGGATTTGACTCCATAGGACCCGCGGCCTAGAATCGGCGGAAGGTCGAGGCTAAGGTCAAGGCTAAGGCCGGCTTCCATCTCGACCTTGGCCTGAGCCTCAACCTGTGTTGATGGGCCCATAGCTCAGGTGGTTAGAGCGGCTGACTCATAATCAGCTGGTCCTAGGTTCGAGTCCTAGTGGGCCCACCAAGAATGAACCGGCGCTCAGATAAGTCGCGTCGGACGGAAGAATGAAACCGGCAGGAGCGCGTTGAACCAGAACCTCTCCCCTCTCATCGAACTTCAGAAGCTGGATCTCCGGATCATGGAGATCACCGAACAGCGCCGGAAAATCCCCGAACGGCTTCACGCGGTCGAGGCCCCCCTTCGCGAGGCCAGACAATCGCTGCAAGAGACGAATGCGTCGATCGAGGCGCTGGTCAAAGAACGTCGGGGACTTGAGCGGGATGTCGAAGTTCAGGACGCTCACAACGACAAGATGCGCGCGCGCCTGTCTGAGATCAAGACCAACAAGGAGTACCAAGCCCACCTGTTCGAGTTGCAGATGGCCAACAAGAAGAAGTCGGAAATCGAGGATAAGGTGCTGGCCTGCATGGAGAAGATCGAGCAGCTTCAGGAAGTTGCGAAGCAGGCCCAGGAAAAGGTGGGGGCGGTCGAATCGGCATTCGCGAAGGAGAAGCAGGAACTCGACGAGGCGGATCGCAAGCTCGCCGCCGAACTGGCGGATCTGGAATCGCAGCAGCGTGAACGATCCAAGCAAGTAGAGCGGGGGCTCCTCGATCGGTATACGAAACTGAAGAACGCGCGCAAGGACCAGGCGCTCGCCGCCATTAAGGGCGGCATGTGTTCGGGCTGTCGTTTGCAGATTCCGCCGCAACTCGTGGCCGAAGTCAAACGCTCGCAAGACCTCCACACCTGTCCCTACTGCCACCGCATGCTCTACTGGGACGGGGAATTGCCCGCCGAGAACAAGACATCCTCCGACCAGCCGAAAGACAGCAGCCTCGAAGTCGGCGAATCGGTCTGACGCGTATGAACAAGCGCTTGAGGTTGGAGGCTTCCTGACACGCGCCTGAGGGGCGATGGACGAAAACTCGTCGATCAGGACCGAGCGCTCAGTACATCGAAACCTTCAAGCTTGCCGGCTGATCTATCAAAGGTGACGGTCACCTCGCAGCCGCTAAGTCGGTTGGTCGTGCTCAGCAATCTGCAAAGTCCGCGCTGCCTTTCTGATACAAGTGGAAGGCCGTTCATACCGCTTGGGTATCCTCTATCTTGAGTTGGCTGGTCTCAGGAGCTTTTCAAGAACCGTTACGATCGTGGCCTTGGAATATCCATAGGCGTTCTCTAAGACCCAGACTAACTCGCAGCGGACGATTCGGTTGATGAACCCTCTCCCTCAACCTCGAACCTTGAGCCTCCAACGTCTCCCCCTCACGCCTCCAGCGACTTTCTTCTTGTAAACAGTGGACATTGCGGGGCGTTCGATCAATAATTCGCAATAACCAAGGAGTCCACTCGTGAAAAAAGCGCTGATCACCGGAATTACCGGGCAAGACGGGTCCTATTTGTCCGAATTTCTGTTGGGAAAGGGGTACGAAGTCTACGGCATCATTCGGAGATCCAGCTCCTTTAATACGGGACGGATCGATCCCATTTACGAAGACCCCCATGTGCCACACCGGCGACTGCATTTGGTCTACGGCGACCTCAACGACGCCAGCTCGCTGAATCATATTCTGCGCACCGTCCAGCCGGACGAAATCTACAACCTCGGCGCCCAGAGCCACGTGCGCGTGAGCTTCGACATTCCCGAGTACACCGGTGAGATCACGGGGCTGGGCGCCATCCGGTTGCTGGAGGCGATTCGGGAATCGGGGCTGAAGCCCAAGTTCTACCAGGCGTCATCGAGCGAGATGTTCGGAAAGGTTCTGGAAGTGCCCCAGAAGGAAACGACGCCCTTCTATCCTCGGAGTCCCTATGGCGCCGCCAAGGTGTATGCCTATTGGATTACCGTCAACTACCGCGAAGCCTACGATCTCTTCGCGTGCAACGGCATTCTCTTCAACCACGAGTCGCCGCGCCGCGGCGAAACGTTCGTGACGAGAAAGATCACCAAAGCGGCCGCCCGCATCAAGCTGGGCGTGCAGAAGGATCTCTATCTCGGCAATCTCGACGCCAAGCGGGACTGGGGATTCGCCGGCGACTATGTGCAGGCGATGTGGATGATGCTCCAGGCGCCCAAAGCGGAAGATTACGTCATTGCGACCGGCGAAACCCATACGGTCAAAGAAATGCTGGAGTTGGCATTCGACCGCCTGGAGCTCGATTGGAAAAAACACGTCAAGATCGACGCGAAGTACTACCGGCCCACGGAAGTCGATCTCTTGATCGGCGATGCGAGCAAAGCCAGGCGCGATCTGGGGTGGGAGCCGAAAGTGCGTTTCGAAGAATTGGTCGCCATGATGGTCGACGCGGACTTAGCGGCCGAGAAGGAGCGGCTGGAGGGAGTCGGCAAGAGAGGTTAAGGTCGAGGCTGAGGCTAAGGTCAAGGGGTGTTTAGTTCATTCGAAGACATGCCGGTTTGGAAAAAGGCGATGGAATTGGCTCAGAGAGTGTTTTTATTAACGGAGAATCTTCCAAAAAAAGAGGATTACGGATTGACCTCGCAGGTTCGACGATCTGCCCTCTCGGTGTCTGGTAATCTGGCCGAAGGATTTGGTCGCCAACACATAAAAGAGAAACTAAACTTCTACTATGCATCCCGTGGATCGCTGGCGGAAACAAAGAGTCACATCATCTACGGACAGAATGTTGGGTACTTCAACCGGGATGAAAGCCTTGTTGCAGTATAGTTGGTCGACGAGATTTGGAAAGAGCTCAATGCGTTGATTTGTTCGTTTCGCAAGCCTACTAAGCCTTAACCTTGGCGTCAAACAGTGATGTCATTTTGGCAAGATAAGCGCGTCGTCGTGACCGGAGGAGCCGGGTTTCTCGGTTCGTTCGTCGTCGAGCAGTTGCGGGCGCGCGGCTGCACGCACATCGTCGTGCCCCGCAGCAAGGACTACGATCTCGTCCGGATGGAAGCCATCGAGCGGCTGTATGCCGACGCCAAACCGGATATGGTGATTCATTTGGCGGCGCGCGTCGGGGGGATCGGAGCGAATCAAGCCAATCCCGGCCGATTCTTCTACGACAACTTGATGATGGGCGCGCAACTCATCGAAGTAGGACGGCGGCGCGGCCTGAAGAAATTCGTGGCCTTGGGGACGATCTGCGCCTATCCGAAATTTGCCCCGATTCCCTTCAAGGAAGACGACATTTGGAACGGCTACCCGGAAGAAACGAACGCGCCGTATGGATTGGCCAAGAAGATGATGCTGGCGCAATCGCAAGCCTATCGAGATCAGTACGGATTCAATTCAATCGTTCTATTCCCGGTCAACCTGTACGGCCCGCGCGATAACTTCGATCTGAAAACGTCGCACGTCATCCCGGCCCTGATTCGAAAATTCGCCGAGGCCAAGGAAAGTCAGCGAAGCAGCGTCGAGCTCTGGGGGGACGGCTCTCCCAGCCGAGAGTTTCTCTATGTTGAAGACGCCGCGGAGGGGATTCTCCGCGCAGCGGAGGCTTACGATGGGAGCCTGCCGGTAAACTTAGGAACGGGGGAGGAAGTGGCCATTCGTGACCTTGCCGCCATGATCGCGGGCGAGGTGGGCTTCAGCGGCCGGATCGAGTGGGATACCACCAAGCCCAACGGTCAGCCGCGGCGCTGCCTCGACGTCAGCCGCGCGAAACAACTCTTCGGATTTCAAGCCCGCCATAGTCTTCGCGAAGGCCTCAAGAAGACCGTCGCCTGGTTCAACGAGAACCGCAAGAACCTGCGAGAAGTGCATTTCTAGCAACCGAAAACGTTAGAGGTTGGAGGCCACAGGCTTCTGGAACAGCGCTGAAGGCTCGAGGCCGGAGGCGGGGCTTAGAATGTTTGAGCCCGATGGCCTAGCACATGCCCCTCTCGCCGCTTGAGCATTTCCGCCACATCTTGGATGAAGTAGACAAGTTAGCAACTCAGGTCAGCAGCTTTTCTCGATATCAGTTCAAGCGTGACGCGATCATTGAGCGGTCAAGGAGGCCCCCCGCTTAGGTCTTGGTGTTGTTGGAGCAAGAGATGGCAACATGGAGGCGGTCGTCTGCCGACTGCGGTTACGAGGTGGGGGCCGACCGCTGTCTGTCGGACGCGATTAGACACGGGAGGGAGACCGTCGCTTGGGTTGCATGATTTGCACGTTTAATGCATATTATCAGCATGTGGATTGCAAGACAGGTCGAACCGCTCATCCGGCGAATGGCGAAGCAGTTTCCCGCGGTGCTGATCACCGGCGCGAGGCAGACCGGTAAGACGTCGGTGCTGCGGCGGCTTTACCCGAAGGCGGCCTACCTGACCCTCGATCTTCCGGCGCACGCGGAGGCCGCCCGCACCGCGCCCGATGAGTTGCTCGCGTCGTATCCTCCGCCGGTGATCATCGACGAAATTCAGTACGCCCCCTCGCTGTTGCGGCAGCTCAAGGTCAGGATCGATCAAGATCGCTCGCCCGGCCGATTTCTGCTGACCGGATCGCAGGTATTTCCGCTGATGCAGGGTGTGTCGGAGAGTTTAGCGGGCCGTTGTGCCGTGCTGAATCTGCACACGCTTGCGAGAGAGGAGTTGCTCGAGGCGGGTCGCGCGATCGATGAGTCCCGCTATTTGTTTCTCGGGGGATATCCCGAATTGCATCTCGGAGTCGACCCCGACCTGTGGTTTCCTGCGTATGTGGCGACCTATTTGGAGCGAGACGTGCGCAATGTCTCGCGAATCGCCGATCTGCCGGAGTTCAATCGCTTCCTACGCGCCTGCGCGCTGCGGACCTCGCAAATGGTGAACTATTCCGACCTTGCGCGAGATACAGGCATCGCTCCGAATACGGCGCGCAAATGGGCCGGATTGCTTGAAACCTCGGGCATTGTGGCCGTGATCGAACCCTATTTCGGCAATCGGACCAAGCGGTTGATCAAAGCGCCGAAGCTCGTCTTCCTCGACACGGGTCTCGCAGCGTTTCTCGCGGGATTTCGCTCAGTGCGCGAGCTGGCCGACTCCGGGCTCGTCGGGGCGTTCTGGGAGTCGCATGTCTTCGGTCAGGTTCTTCGTCAAGCGGCAAGCCGCGCCGAGACAACGCCGGTAGGGTATTGGCGCACCGCCGGGGGACCGGAAGTGGATCTTGTGATCGAGCGTGCCGGCGCACTCACGGCCATCGAGTGCAAATGGAAGGAACACCCAGGAAACACAGACGCCGGTGGGCTGAAGGCCCTGGAGGCTGCCGAGCTCGGCAAGGTAAAGCAGAAAATGATCGTGTGCCGGACTCGCGCATCCTATCGTCTCGCCGACGGAACGTGGGTCGTGAACACCTCCGATGCGCTGAAACGGTTGGCCTCAACGTGACCGGGTTGTTAGCAGCAGCCGATTCCGCTTTCACCGCCGCGTGCCCGGCGTCTAGCCTGCATTGTTCATGGCGGTTCGTCGCGAAATCGCGGAGCCGTGAGGGAGGAAGGCATACTCGTGCAGTATGTCGACCGACTGAGCGGCGAGCCTGCCGGCCGCAGGCTTGTCGCAGCAGCGGATCGGCGATTGCAGGAGAAGCACTCATGAATAATGCGGGCTAGTACGTACGGCATCCTCCCCCGGTCCATCCTCCAACCGTAAGCCTCCCACGTATTTTCTCCACCTCCACCCTCCAACCGTTTACCTCAGGCTTGCTTCCCCATTCCGCACACACTTCGTACATTCCTACAGGCTTTGCGCACTGAAGAAGAAACACTGCCTCATAACTTGTTGAGAGTCCGGCTCCTCGTACGGGGCAGAATTGGTCCGGTATTTGCTGTAACCGATGGGAATGCAAGGAGTCTCCGGTCATGTTTGAGCCAGGCAATCTCGATCAACCATTAAATGAAGAAGCCGCCCAGGCCGGAGAGGCAGCCGAGTGGTATGAGCGGGGAATCGCCTTGAAAAAGGCCGGCCTATTCAAACAGGCGATCGAGCAATTCTTTCAGGCCACCAGTAACGAGAAGTATGCGCTCAAATCCTATGCGCAAATGGGCCTCTGCTACAAATCGATCCGCCAATATGAAGAAGCCGTCACGGCGTTTCGAAACGCCCTGAAGTCGCCGACCGCCACCACCAAGGAAACGGTGCAATTGCTCTATGTGCTGGGGCGGACCCTGGAATCGTTGAATCGTAGATCTGAAGCGCTGGAAGCCTATCGTTGGCTTCGACGCGAAGACGGGCAGTTCCGCGACGTGGCGGAACGCATCGAATCGTTGAGCGAAGGTCGGCTCAGTCTCGACAAGCGACAAGTCCAGCGCGGCAGCGTGTGGACCAGACCTGCATCGCAGGTCTTTCAAGATCTTCTGCGGAACGCGAAATAACATCCGCCGTGTATTTCCCGGTTGCTCCATACCCACAAATAGGCTAAGTAAAACTCCAAGGGACTGGAAAGGTTTCTCGATGAGTCGCTCGACCGTCGAGACGTAAAGGGCGTCTGCGCGTGAGTGACCTGCGGCATCGACAGCCATGAAAGGCGAAAGGTCTGGTCAATGAAACGAATCGATCTGATCGCCGGCGCGCGGCCGAACTTCATGAAGATTGCTCCGATTATCGACGCGCTTAATGCAGCGGAACGACGAGGAGGGTTGCTCAGGTACAGGCTTATCCATACCGGTCAGCATTACGACCGAGCTTTATCCGGCAGTTTTTTCGAAGATTTGGGCATTCCCGATCCCGACATCAACCTTGAAGTCGGATCCGGTACACAGGCCGAACAGACCGCAGGCATTATGATCGCGTATGAGAAGGTCTTGCTGAAGGAGAAAAGCGATCTGTGCCTCGTGGTTGGTGATGTCACGTCTACGATGGCCTGCTCGATCGCCGCGAAAAAGCTCGGTGTGCCGGTCGCCCACGTCGAAGGCGGCATCCGTTCTGGCGACTGGACCATGCCGGAAGAAATCAACCGCGTCGTCACCGATTCCATCACGAACTGGTTCTTCACCACCAGCGAAACTGCCAACACTAACCTGCGACGAGCCGGCGTGACCGACGATCGCATATTCTTCGTCGGCAACACCATGATCGACACGCTGCTGAAGCACTTGCCGCGGCTGCGACAACCGGCCTGCTGGGAATCACTTAAGCTCCAGCCGGGAAGATATTTCGTCATCACGCTCCATCGGCCTGCGAATGTTGATGGAGAACAACAGCTTCTGGGATTGCTGCAAGCCATTGCCGACAATACCGGCGGTCTGCCCGTGGTCTTTCCCGTCCATCCGAGGACGGCAAAGAATCTCAAGGAGGCGGAAAAGAAACTTCCCTCGATGCACTATGTCGATCCATTGGGCTATCTGGAATTCAACTATCTCGTAAAACACGCTAAAGGTGTCATTACTGACTCAGGAGGAATCACCGAAGAAACCACCGTACTCGGTGTGCCGTGCCTCACGTTGCGTGACAACACCGAGCGGCCGGAGACGATTACAATTGGCACCAATGAACTCATCGGCACGGACCCAAGCAAACTTCCTCCCGCACTCGCGCGCTTAATGGCAGGGCAGTGGAAGAAAGGTGCAATCCCACCACTTTGGGATGGCAAGGCTGCGGAGAGGATTGTGGAGCATCTTGGAGCAATACTGCGAACAAAGCGATAGTGTTCTGAATCTGTAAAGACAAACACACCATTTCAAAGCTACTGGTCACCGTGACAATTACATCGTAACTGTAAACAGCAAACGTTCATTATCACGCGTACGCACCATTCCAGATCACGTTTTCACTTAGAAATGAACTTATGAATCTACTGCGACTTGTTTTGTATGTGCAAAGCGATATTGGCCTAATGGTTGGGGCCAATATCGCGAATAATGCCGTCACCTTTCTTACAACCACTGTAATTGCGATACTCATAAGCACAGAAGAGTTTGGCATTTACTCGGTTGCTGTAAACGTCACGATGATAGCTTTTGCAATTAGTGAGGCAGGCCTGAGCCTCTCGGTAGTCCGGCACTATAACCAAGAATCAGATAGGACTAAGAAAAGGGAGATATTACAAGCAGGGGTTCTCCTAAGAACTACCCTATCGTTTTTTCTCGCAGTGATCGCCTTGCCGATGGGCCTTGTATTGTCATATGCCATCTCAGCAAGTCACCCTATAAACAAGGAATTAACGATCGGCATGTTATCTGCTGCTGCCCTAGGATTATGGGCATCCGCACGCTCAACAAAACAAGCAACACAGAATTACAAGGCTTATGCTGGGCTAACAGTGCTCTATGGTCTGATCCGCTTCTGTGTAATTACGATTCTATATGTCACTGGAGTGCGAGAGGCTATTTTCTTCTTGGGGGGGCTATACCTAATCAGCCCCCTGCTTATAGCATTCTGGTTTTACTTTGCATTTAACCGCCAGTACGGTTTATGGCCAGCTGCTATCAATCGCAATCTCATAAAAAGCCTTTTGTCATATGGGAGATGGGTCGTCATTTCATACGTGCTCAGTCCACTTTGCTACACACTCCCCCTCTTTATTCTTATGCCTCTTCGTGGAGCCGACGTGGCAGGTGTGTACGGGGTCGGACTCATGTTTAGCGCCATTGTTGGTCCGCTGAGTGACGCTCTTGGCGCATTTGTTGTTCCAAAGGTAGCAGCCTACTCCAATTCCGAGGAGGTACACGCATATATCCTCAGAGCTATTGGATTCCTAGGCTACTTTTTAATGGTACTCGCCGTAGCTGTTATTGCTTGTTCGATTGTGTTCCAGATTCTCTTTGCCGCGAAGTATCACCATGGACTCATCACTATGCAGATACTTCTCGCGGCGAATCTCTTGGCCAGCTACGGAGGTATGCTGAACTGCGTCACACATTATTTGGGTATGCCATATCTGAATGCGCTCGCAAATCTTGGGAAGGTTATCGTTGCCGGTGCAGGTTCATGGGTATTAGCTCCTGAGCTTGGTGCGCCTGGCAGTGCAGTTGCTGCTGCGAGTGCAACAATTCTTGGGGAAGCCTGTCTATTTATTGTCATACGGCGGCGACTAGCAAGGCCCTCTTTAAGTTGATTTATGAATCTAGGACAGGCCAAATACCTCCACTTCTCTAGATTATGTTTTCCCTCGGCATTACTCTGTCTGGATGAACCAAGCTGCGCATACTTATGAAAACCATCCTACATTTAACCGGAATGCATAGTCTGAAGTATGGAGGAGTTGAGCGCTACCTTCTCGAATTGGCAAAACTTGCGCGCCTTAAAGGATACAGAACGGTGCTCCAATATGAATCGCACCCTCACAGTGCTGCGTACCTCCACGAGCTTGAAAGTGCTGGTTGTGACCTGGCCATTGCTTCAATCGGATCCAGCTGTATTAGCTCAGTACCGAGAACTGTAGACCTGATTAAATCCATTAAGCCTGAGATAATTCAAACTCATTTTGTACGGGGGTATGTCCATCTATTACTGCCATTATTGGCTCGTTGCTTTGGAGTCAAACAACTACTCGCCATGATTCACGGTTTTCAGGAGCCAACGCGGGCATGGAGAAGAATTCCACTTAACCGATACAGCAGGGTTATTGGTGTCTCGAAAGGTGTAACGAAAAGCCTTCGAGCAATTGGCATAATTCCTGAGATTGTTAGCACTCATTATTTGGGGTTATTTGGAGAACGCGTGCGGTCCGAAACCGAGCGAGACAAGTACAGAAATGAGTTTGGAATTCCCAGATCCGCCGTTGTCCTCGCTTGCATTGCTTTTGATTCACAGCTGAAAGGAGTTGATATCTTGCTTGAAGCGATCGCAGGATTGTCTGAGACGCATCAAAACCTTCATCTTCTGATCGTCGGTATCAACCCTCTTGCATCACAATTTCCTAGCGACGCCACCAACCTCGGCATTGGCAAACGAACCCATTGGGCAGGTATTCGAGCCGA
>JBBILH010000011.1:0-54088 GCA_037445005.1 Nitrospira sp. | reverse complement strand
CAGCGGCAACCGTCCCCGCGGAGACTTTCAAAAACTGTCTACGTGACAGAAACATCGGTGACACCTCCTAAGTTGAGGGCTCCCAAAGAGCCCACGTTCCTCTCACTGATCCACAACGTAACCGTTCCCACCCCCCTTCACTGAAAAAGCTGCCGGTATTCTCGAAAAACAGGTCGATCGTGACGTGAAGTCTTAGGCTCTTGATCCCCATTATTCTGTAAATACCACGCAGCATGAAGCTCACGTATTGGCAAGATACGATCCAGAATGAGGGGGAAAACACGTCTGGCAAGATCAATGTAAGATATGGAAATAACAGGGATAATTATGATGCAGAGCTGCCGCTCTGCATCGCTCGAAATGGGTGAGTTGAGTAGCCGTTGTAGCAGACACCGGGCCGTGACATAGTGACTACATTGTAAAACCACATATTATCAACAACTTGAAAAGACTGTAGATGCGTTACCTTTTTGTAGCGCTGAGGCATTGCTGTAACGTCGAAGTACAGGCATTCGGGTCGATCGGTTGCTTGACAGGCTGACGGCGCCTCAGTAGAATTCCACACTTCTTGCCGGAATTCTTGAGAGCGGGAATAGCTCAGTGGTAGAGCATCGCCTTGCCAAGGCGAGGGTCGAGGGTTCAAATCCCTTTTCCCGCTCCAAAATCTCGTGTTGCGTTATTCGTGAACCGGTGGGACCCTTGGGCCATCGGACCCGTTTCACCCCTCCTCCTGTTACATCATCCAGCAGCATCACAGTGATCCCGGTGTTTCCTTTCAGGGCCGTTTGAGCGTCGCGATAGCCGGATGCCGAACGTCACGTTTGCATTGATTCAGGAAGCTGCTCGCGTCTTGAACGGCGTGGCTCACGTCACGCCGATCGTCACGAACCAATGGCTCGATAGGACGGCCGCCGCCACGGTCTTTCTCAAGTGCGAGAATTTTCAGCGAGTCGGCGCGTTCAAGTTTCGGGGGGCATATCATGCCGTCTCCCATTGGGTTTCGACGACACCGCATCGGACGTTCGTAACGGTTTCTTCCGGCAACCACGCGCAAGGCTTGGCTCTTGCGTGCAAGCTGCTCGGTTGCAAGGCTCACGTGGTGATGCCTAGGAATAGCTCGCCGCTGAAGCGAAATGCGGCACGGTCCAATGGCGCGACGATTCATGAATCGGACGATCGTCAGAGCGCGAACATACTCCTTGCTCAACTCGCCCGGGAGCTGCCGGCCGTCGTCATCCATCCGTTCGATGATCCGCTGGTCATCGCCGGGCAGGGAACGGTCATGATCGAACTTCTCGGCCAGGTGGCCGATCTGGATGCGGTTTTGGCCCCCATAGGGGGTGGAGGCCTCCTTGCCGGCTTGTGCCTGGTTGCTGAGACGCGCAAGCCGGGACTCAAATTGTTTGCCTGCGAGCCGGCCGGTGCGTTGGATGCGGCGGAGTCCGTACGCCAAAACCGGATTGTTCCGATGGATCATCCTCAGACAATCGCGGATGGGCTTCGAACCAGTGTGGGCGAGCAAACATTGCCGATACTTCGCACAGGACTTGCTGGATTCTATTTCGTCACCGAGGAGGAGATCATGGCGGCCATGAGATCGGCTCGGGACCGGCTCGATCTGGCGATCGAACCGTCAAGCGCAGTAGCGCTGGCTCCGCTTCTCAGAAGGGAGGCGCAGCTCATCGGCAAGCGGGTCGGGGTGGTGCTGACGGGAGGAAATGTGGACCTCTCAACGATGTAGAAACCGGCCGCTGCGGAACAGAGGAGACGCCAGAGTTACCGGCCGGTCCTGGTGAGCCGGCGGAGCCGGGTGATCTGTTCCGTCACGCGCGTCAGTTCTTCAGATGATAGCCGTTTCCCGCCGAATCGACCTCGGCAATAGCAGGCGGTGATGTCGGACACAAGGGGCCCCGCGGCCTGCCAGCAACGTTCGACTTCATGCACAAACTCGCGCGGCGTCGCCGAAGGAGGCTTGCGCACACCCTGCCCTTCCAGCACTTTCAACATGCGTTGGTAGAGTTGTGCGATTGCCGGATGTTTTCGCGACGAGGGGAGACATGTCGCCATCCACAGACCGATGCGATCTCGAACCAGCAGCACCACGAGAGCCGTGCCGAGGACGGCCAGGCCCATGAATAGATGTAGGTAGCCCAACGTAATGCCGCGGACGTTCCCGGCCAAGGTTTGGAGAACGCTCGCGACCGACACACTCATCTTCGTAAGCCATCGACGGACCCGATCGCGCGCAGCATCGCCGGTCTCTCGGACTCCATGAACCATTGCGAACTGGTCCCTCACGCTGTAGCGGATGAACACCCGATCCCAGTGCAGCCGCAATGATTCGCTGAACCGGGAGAGTGCTTCCCAGCGCGATCGGAGAGCCCCTGCACCTGTAGCGGGAGTGGGGTCGAAGGTGATCCATCCTGAGCGAGGGAAAAATACCTCGACCCAGGCGTGCGCGTCCCGTTGCCTGACGGTGAAATAGCCTCCGAACTCGTTCCATTCGGTCGCAAGGAATCCTGTAACGAGCCGCGCGGGTATTCCGATGGTCCGAAGCATCAGCACCATGGCGGTCGCATAGTGCTCGCAATACCCGGTCTTTCTCGTGAAGAGGAAATCCTCTATGGGGTGGGCGGAGCTTGCCGTTTCAACGTCGAGACTGTACCGGTAGCTTTGGAGAAGATGTTGGTGGACCGCCATGATTCGTTCGTACGGCGTGGCGGCGTCGCGAGTCACGGCATGCGACAGGTCCGCCACCTGGCTCGAGAGTTCCGGGAGTTGGAGATATCGGTCTTGGATACCGCGGGGGTAATCCATTCTCTGTGCCGTCTGTTCGGCCGGCAGCAGCAGAGGTTCTCTGGAGGTAACGGAATATCTCGTGCGCGCGGAAGACACAAAGGGGAGAAAGATTGCTCCCATATTGTCGGTCTGAACACCGGGGAACTCGCCCGTAACGGTCACCGCGACCGGGACGCTGAACAGCACTGCCGTATCGAGAGGCTCGAGTAGGATATCCTGCATGATCGGGGCGGAGACGGTTCCGGATAGACGCGATCCGAGCGGAATGATGGAAAAAATCCCGTCTTCCGTGCTCCCCTGGTTTCTTCTTCGCGGGCTTCCCGTGTTCCACGAGCGGCCGTCATAGCGATCATACGCGACGCCTCGCAGGTAGAGCCGATCGCGCCGGCTCTGCTGGGATTCCGGAAGCTCGACTCGCATGACGAGCTGCGGATCCTGCTTGATCGCGCCGATGGTTCCGAGATCGACCCGCTCCGAGAACCCCGTCGTTCTCAAGGCATCTCCCCGCGTTTTTTGCCACATCCCCGCACCTATGCGGGGCAAGAGGAAGAAGATCGCCACTGTGAGGCCGAATGCAAGAACGGCGATGCCGTTGGTGAGCCAAAAAAAATTCGCCCTGATCTTTCGGGGTTGATCCTCATGGGCCAGCTGGCGTGAGCTCGATCTTGCCGGCGGGGATGCTCCCAGATCTACGTCGCACAGGTGATACAAGAGAAGCGTCCACACAGTCGTGAGCAGATACAACAGGAAGATGGGAACGTACCAGATCTCAGTGGTGAGCGCGGCGGAAGCAAGGATCGCCATGAGGCTGATCGCGAACAAATGACGATAGTCGACTCGCTGGTGAAGCGTAAGCAGCTTGAGCGACAGCAGCAGCGTGAGAAAATGGATGCCCGCCGGCAACAGGTCTCCGGAGATCGCGGCGAGGTCGACAAGGAAGAAAAGGAAAGCGCCGATGAGCAAGACGTTCCAGAGACGTGCGGGAACCGTGATACGGGCCGGGAATTCGGCGAAAAACGAGATCTCCATCGCAGCCAGCACGCTCAGAGAAAGAATCGTGGCGGTGAGCGCGGCGAGCCAGGACGGGACCGCTTGCGCCAAGACCAAACCTCCGAAGGCGCTTGCGGCAAGCAGGAGCGAGCTGAGGCGAAAGGCCCGATCAAAAGGCACGGGTGAGTTCCTCCAGTTGGGTTCCCTCCAGAAGGCGGTCTGCGACAAATGGGTGCTCCTGCGGTCCTCCATTCGACCACGGGCATAAGGCCACGATATATCCGCTCTCGTGATGTCCGAGGTCTCCCCAACGGGCGCGACTTGCCCGGGAGTCTTTGCCGTTCGGGGAACGGCGACGGCAGATCGCCAACGCTTTCATCATGTGCAGAAGATGGTCCGATCCGACGCCCATGCCGGAGTCGTCGGCGCCGACGATCAGGCGGAGGGGATACTGCCGCTGGGAGAGCTGCCAGAGCAACGAGGCCGTGAATGTAACGGTGCGTTCAAATAAATCATCGAGGTGGTCGGGTGCGAGGAGGGAGAGCACGACCGTGACACGGCGCTGATCCTCGATCTCGGTCTCACGGACGATAAGCTGCGCTGTGCGGGCCGTGGTCATCCAATGGATCGACCTCGAATCGTCGCCCGGTCGATACAAGCGCAGATTATATAATTGGGTTCCGTGGCCCCGCCTGGGCAGCGGATGCCCTTGTCCCTGGCTCAGCAAGTCCTCCACGAAGCGCAAGGAAAGCGGCTTGATCGGAGGGCCGACAAGCACGGTGGTTTCCGCCGGGTAGAGGGCTCGCTTTAGAAAGAGGCCGAAGGGAAAGAGAGTTTCGGCTCGGAGGTGTTCCAATGTGATGCGGCCCCGTTTGGTCGCCAGCAAAGGATACGACAGCAGCACCGACCGTCGCGCCTCAAGGTAGGGAATGAAGAGCCCACGATCGAGATCCTGCCCGCCGCCGACGTCGAACAACCTGAGTGAATATCCGTGGAACCAGCGGTTCCGATTGGTAACCGAGAGCGAGACCATGGCGGGATCGTTCGCCATGATGAGGTCCGGGACGTGCCGATGGAAGGTGAGTTTGCGAACACATTGTTCGGACAGCAGTCCCGAGACCACGACCAGACTCAGCATCAGGGCGAGGAGCAGGTAGAAGAGGTTGTTGCCGGTATTGATGGCGGCGATGCCGATACCGATCGTAAACAAGAGGAAGCGGACGCCTTCCGACGTCAGGCGGATCGAGCGCCTGGTGACAAAGGTAAGAACTCGGGTCCGAAGAACGTGCGCGAAGTCTCCCAACGTTTTCATAACGGACCGGTTTTTCCGGTTCCGGATCAGACCGGAACGGGGATCGTCTCGACGATATCGAGAATGATCCGCTCGGCCTGCTCGAAACTTTGAGCTCTCATGCCGTGCGCCCGGTTCAGCATGACGCGGTGAGAGAGGACGATCGGGGCGAGTTCCTTAATGTCGTCGGGCAAGCAGTAATCGCGGCCGCGGACCGACGCCAATGCTTTGGCGGTCTTGTTCAATGCAAGGGCGCCTCTCGTGCTGACTCCGAGTGAAAGCAATTCGCTCCGACGGGTCGCTTGCACGATCGCCAACAGGTAATCGGCCAGGCTCTCGTCCATATGGATCTGATCGATTTGTCGTTGAAGGTCCAATACCTCCTGCGCCGACAACACCGGCTCCAGATCCTCCGCCGGATGCAGGGAGTGAGGACGGTCGAGGACCTTGCGCTCGTCTTCCAACGATGGGTAACCGATCCGCAGGCGCATCAGAAACCGGTCAAGTTGAGATTCCGGAAGGGGGAACGTCCCGTGGTACTCGGAGGGATTCTGTGTGGCGATGACCATAAAAGGCTGCTGCAGCGGATGGGTTTGATTGTCGACCGAAATCTGTGATTCGCTCATGGCTTCGAGCAGACTGCTTTGGGTCTTGGGTGTTGTGCGGTTGATTTCATCGGCCAGTACGATGTTGGCAAAAATTGGACCGGGCACGAACTCGAACCCCTGCTTCTGTCGGTTAAAAATGGAGACGCCGACGATGTCGGATGGGAGCAGGTCGCTCGTGAACTGGATGCGCTTGAAGGTGCATGCCAGCGACCGGGCCAGACTGTGAGCCAGAGTGGTTTTTCCGACGCCCGGGACGTCTTCGAGCAGCAAATGGCCGCGCGCCAGCAAGCAGACCACGGCCATCTCGATCACGGAAGCCTTGCCCTTGATGACGAGGGCAATATTGTCCTGAATCCGCCGGATCGTCGATGCTGAGCTCATGTTGGATTATCGGCTCTGGGGGCTTGAAAATGAATGGTAATACGGCACGAACGAAGTCTAACAAAGGGGTTGAGCGCGGTCAATTTATCCCCGGATTTTGACCGCAGCCGAGGGGACGGCTTCATAGTCGCGACGAGATATCCGGCACGAGTACCACCATCCACGGAGGGGGCTCTTCAACCATTTCTCGGAATCTCCTCGCCGTGCTGCTAGCCGGCATGCCGGGAAACTCCGCGCCGCGACGGATGTACGCGGAACGGAATCGGAAATGGGATGCGTATCGCCCGTGAGTCGGCAGAACCCGCGGGATTCGTTCTCTGAGCCGGACGCAGTTTCCCAACGAAAGGAGATCCCCGCTTCCCAGGCTTGAAAGGCGGTCGAAGAGTTCTCCAAAGACCTCCGGGAGAGTTTCTGGCGCAAACAGGCGATCGATTGGTCGATAGGCGTCATCGTCAAGAAGTTGAGCCAAGGTTTCCCAAAATACCTGACTGTCCGTTGCGCCAAGCACGCAGGCCTGCCCCCGGCGCGCCAGCAAGTCGAGCAGCGCGAGGGGCCCGCGGATATCGAATTTCCACGGGGGAAACAGAAGGGCACGGCCTCCCTGTCGGACCTCCAGGGCCGGCTCGCCGGCATAGTCGGTTCGGTGAAAAGATCCTTTGGTCTGCTTCAGGTCCTGCAAGATGATGTCCTGGCGTAGACGAGTCGGCTCGTAAGCGAACGTCGGCGTCGCAGGGGCCCAACAGGTCACGATCGCATAGCGCGGTAGCAGCTTTCCCGAACGGTCCAACCGGTCGAGTCCGAACATGTCTTGGTCGCCGTAGAATTGAAATGATAGGTCTCCCTTATTTCGGAGGAGTTCAAGGCGTGCGGGAGTCGGATGGAGCGGACCCCCGAGTCTCGATTGCGGATGGAGGCGATCGACGCAATGGAGGGTCAAGGTGCGCCCTTGGCGGCGCACAACAGACGCGTACCGTTCGGCCAGCTCCGTCGCAAAGGAGAGATCCCCTGCACCGAGATCAAGGAGAGAGGGACTGTCGACGGCAAGCAGGATGTCGAACGGACTAAATCCAGGCTGATCGAGGTGCGACAACACCGCGTCACTGACCGGATGCTCGACCCGGTCCGTGTCTGACACATCAAGAAGGTCAAACCACACGCAGAGGGCCCGCACCGCCTTCGTGGGCGGGAGACCGGTCAATTCTTTGAGGCGCGGTCCCGGCAGGTCTTGAATCCGCTCCACGTGCCCTTCTTGCAATGCGGAAGTGATCGTCTCTCGAACCTCGGCAGGCAGGTTCACTTTGCTCGCCTCTTCTCTCAGCCGCCTGAGCGTGCCCGGGAGTTGGCCCGCGCCCACGAGCCGGCGTGACGCATCCCACTGGTGTTCGCGTTCCTGGAGGAGCCTGGTCACCTGCGAACGGAAGTCGGCCAGTATTTGTGCGTGTGCGGACATGAAGGCGTGGAATGAGAGCGATTCTGAAACCGCATGAGCATCGAAACGTCAAGCGCCGCGAGCATAGCGGCATTGCCGAGGATGGGTCAAGGTGAGTAGTTGCCTGGGGGCGCGCTGTATGGTAGGGAACAGCCATGACTCGGCTTCGTTCTCACGGCCGAAACATCGCGATCCATCAAGCCTTCCGTCTTCTTGCGGCAGGCCTACTGCTCATGCAATGGGCCTGCGCGGTGCATGAGACCACGGGGACAAGCCGTGGATCGCACGATAAAATCGTGTCGTATCTCCGCGAAGGTTCGATCATCGACACCGCAACGGGCGAGGCCGTTTCATTAGATCAGCTCACCGCTCGTCTACTGCAGCAAGAAGTGGTGTATTTAGGGGAAGAGCACCACAACAAATTCCATATCGAGACGGCGGTGACAGTGCTGCAACGGTTGATGGCTCAGGCCAGAAAGCCGGTTCTCGCCATGGAGATGTTTGCTTGGGATGGTCAGCCTGCCATCGAGCGATACTTGGCCGGTCCCGAACTCGACCGGGACGAATTTCTTGAGCAGTCTCGATGGCAGAACAATTGGGGTGGCGCGTTCGAAGACTATGAACCTTTGGTGCAGTACGCGCGGCTCCATCATTTGACCCTCGTCCCGTTGAATCCTCCCAAACCGTTAGTGAGGGCAGTGGCGAAACAAGGGCTCGAACGAGCGCGTCAGGGGCCCGAAATGGCTCAGTGGGATATGCAGCACGAAGCGATCGTCGACGACCAGGCGTATCGCACGCAGATACTTCGGCAACTTCGAGCCTGTCATGACGGAGGGGCCGAAGCGATGTACCAGACCATGTATGAAGCTTCAATGGTGCGGGACGAGGGGATGGCCCGCACTGTGGCTCGAGAGGTCGAACGAGTGCGATCAAAGGGCGATCCACATGCCGGGCCGATCGTGTCCTATACGGGGGGAGGCCACATCCAATATCAACTACCGATCCCGAAGCGTGTTGCACGGCGTCTTTCTGACCCCGTCCCCCAGCTCAGCATCTACATGACCTCTTTTGAGCCTGAACGAACCGGCGAAGTCCTCGGCATGATTAAGGAACAAATCGCCGATTATGTATGGTTGACTTCGGTCGGCACCCACGGACCTCCGCGGCGGTGTCGCTAGGCCGTCATCCGGCCGAAGCCTCGCGGGCACAGACGGAAATGAGGGCGGGCAAATCTCCGGGGAGCCGGTGATTGGCGGCTCCTTGTCGAGAACGGATGTTCCCTTGACAGTTTTCATCTCTCAATTCAGACTAAGCCGGTTGCTGCTCGTAACGGGATCGTGAAACCCCTTGGAGTCAACAATCACCGGCCATGAGAAACAAGATTCCCTGCTCTGCTGAGCGGCTTAGCCTCCTCGATCCTCCCATGATCCAAAGCGTGGTGGACCGAAACGCCTTCCATATCGGTAGTCAGTATCTTTCCGAAAATCGAGTACGTATCGTCGAAGCCGATGAGGCCCAAATTTCATCCGCTGTGATCGGAAACTCCGGCCTCTATGAACAAACCATCAGGCTTAAAGACGGGCATCTGGTCTCGAAGTGCAGTTGTTCGCTACCTGAAGAACCGATGTGCCGGCACTGCATTGCCGTTCTCTTGGAGTATCACAGATGGGTGCAGCCGCGGGCGGCGGCCAAAAAGCCCAAGACTCCGACTACGGATCCGCTGACCGCGCCCGTTTCTATGGGCAACGGGACCACTGCGCAATCAACAGCCACCACGGGGATGAGAACGGGGACGGATCTCAGGCTCAGCGAAGTGATGGCGTTCATTGAATGGCTCCAGCCTGCGATGAAGGCGATCGAACTAGGCCAGGCTCTTCCGGATTCCTCCCGATTGACCGGTGAGATCGCCACTTGGGTACAAACCATACGGGTACTGGACTCACGCCGCCAAGAGAGTGAAGCAGGCCGGCAGGCCCTTGAAGCCGAAAGACGCGACAGGGAAGCCTATGTCGCACGGATGACGCAGCAGCTTCAGGCTTCGCTCTCCGAGGTCAAGACCATGCAGGCCGCTGGTCTTGAGCTAAAACAGGAATTGACGGCATTTAAGGACATGTTTACGAAGGTCTCTGAAATCGCCTCTGAAATCGGAAGTTACGACAGCCAGATTCAATCGATTTCAAGTGAACTTCTCTCAAAAGGGGCTCAGCTCGACAAGCTGGCCAATTCGTTCAGGGAAGTCGCTTCCGCGTTGAAAACCGTCGCCAAATCCACCCCTCCCCGGTAATTAGCTAGGCACTTCAGATTCCCATGCCCATCGCCGTCTAGCCCCTTGCACCGCTCCGGATTACTTCTGTAAAATGCGGCCCTCGTTTGGAATTCCTTAGTCCTGAGGGAGGGGCAATCATGGTAAAGTTGCTGTCGCAGTTAGGGGCGATCGCGGGGATGGTGTTCTTAATAAGCGTTAACCAGGTATTGGCCAATGAGCCGAAGGGCGAAGGTGCGCCGGACTATAGCGGTATTACCGGCATGTACTACGTGCTGATCGGATTGGTTCTTGCCTATGGAGTCTACGATACGTTTTTGAAGAAGAACTAAGTCTCTTCCTCAGTCTTTCTTTGGTTCGGGCGCCGGAGGTGTCTGCCTTGGCGCCCGAATCTTACTTGTTGCGCCCTGCTGGTTGGTCCAACAGCGGTTTCAGCGTCTCCCATACCCTTTCGACTATAAGCCTGTAGCCTTCCCCTGTGGGATGGATGCCGTCGGCCTGATTCAGGGACTCCGACCCTGCCACCTTATCCAGAAAGAATGGAATCAGTGCGAGGCGATACTTTCTTGCCAAGGCCGGATAGATCGATTCGAAACCCGCCGTGTACTCTGCGCCATAGTTGGGAGGCAGTTTCATGCCGGCCAGCACGACGGTGACTGACGCCCGCTGGAACTGTTCGATAATCCGCTCAAGGTTGCCTCGCGTCTCCTCCAGACTGAGTCCGCGCAACCCATCGTTCCCCCCTAATTCCACAATGACAATCACCGGCTTACTTTGGAGCGCCCAGCCCACGCGCCGCAGACCACCAGCCGTCGTATCTCCGCTCACCCCCGCATTGATCACACGGTAATGAAACCCAGCAGTATCAATCCGCCGTTGCAACTGCGCCGGGTAGGCTTCGTCAACTCCCACACCCAGCCCCGAGGTCAAGCTATCGCCGAAAGCCACGATTCGCGGCCGCTCTTGGGCTGAAGGTGCGGGGCTCAGCGGCGGACGACTTGCGGCGGCGGCCTCCCGAAACGGTGCGCTTGCCGAGACCATCAGAGGCAGAGCGGCCGCCACAAGAAGCGCAGAGTTGAAAAATCCTGAGAGGATCATCCGACTCCAGTATAATACCACCGGAAGTCTTCTAATTTCGTAGGAAGGGCGGCATGATCGAAATCGGGCACCTGACCATGCGGTTGAGCGCCGGAGGGAGGACCGTGACCATTCTCGACGATATCACTCTGAAGATTCCCTCAAAGCAAAAGGTGGCCATTGTCGGGCCGTCGGGTAGCGGGAAATCGACGCTGTTGGGCCTGATGGCGGGGCTCGACCGCCCTTCCTCAGGATCTATACTCGTCGATGGCATCGATATCACCCGTTTAGGGGAAAGGCCCCTGGCCAGGTACCGGCGATCGATGGTCGGCTACGTGTTTCAGTCGTTTCATTTGATTCCTACGCTGACGGCACTCGAGAACGTTCTCGTGCCGCTGGAACTGTCCGGAGTCGCCACGCCGGACTCCCGCGCCAGAGAGCTGCTGGGGGCCGTCGGACTCGGCGACCGGCTCCACCATTATCCGGTGCAACTATCGGGCGGTGAACAGCAACGTGTGGCGGTCGCGCGGGCGTTCGCCTGTCGCCCGCCCATTCTCCTGGCCGACGAGCCGACCGGGAATTTGGATTCGGCGACCGGGCAGGAGGTCATGAATCTTTTGCTGTCGCTCCATCGGGACTACGGCACGACATTGGTCCTTGTGACCCACGACCGGACCGTAGCATCGTCGATGCAACGTCTCGTGGCATTGCGCGACGGCCGTGTCGAATCAGACGAACTTATTGATGGTTCGCCCTCAGTCTTCTCATCAGTTCTATGATCCGATTCATTGTGTACATGATCTGGCGCGAAACAAGAGGGGCGTGGCGTCATTTCATGTATTTTGTGGTTTGTATCGCGGTAGGCGTCGGTGCTCTCGTCAGTGTCTCGCTGTTTGCGGCGCACGTCGATCGCGCCGTGACGAAGGAAGCACGAGGTTTGCTCGGAGGCGATATCGAGATCCGAGCATCCCGGTCCTTGAGCGTGAAAGCACTGGCCGTGCTGTCCGAAGTATCCGCGAGAGGAGTTGAGATCACCCACGTGAGCGAACTTGTGGCGATGGCGGCCCGTACGGAAGGGTCGGCCGAACCGGGCCTTTCAACACAGATCGTCGAACTGAAGGCCGTCGAAGCTGCCTATCCCTTCTATGGGAAGCTTGCGCTTGATCCGCCTCAGCCGTTGGACCGATTGCTCCACCCGACAGGTGAGTCCTGCGGCAAGACCCCCTGCCTGGGCGCCGTGGTTCAGGAAGGGCTGCTCTACAAGATGAGGCTATCGATCGGTGATCGGATCAAGATTGGAACCGCGACCTTCATGCTCACGGGCGTTGTCAGAATGGAACCGGATCGCATGGCCAATGCCTTCAGTTTGGGACCACGAGTCTTCGTCTCTCAGGAGGGGCTTCGGGAGGCAGACTTGATCAAGCCGGGAAGTAGAGTGCGTGAGCGGTACTTGCTCAAACTCCTTCCGGATGCCGCGTTCGAACCCTTGCGCGGCGAACTGCGCGGCCGACTATCCGGAGACTCGGTCCGGGTGACGGGATATCGGGATGCCCAGCCGCAGCTCAAGCAGTTTTTGGAGCAGTTGTCCCGCTATCTCGGTTTGATCGGGCTGACCGCACTTTTCATCGGCGGACTCGGCGTCGCCATGTCGGTCCATGCCTTTGTTCAAGAGAAGATGAAGACGATTGCGATTCTCAAAACGCTGGGCGCTGGCTCGGCAACAATCATGCAGGTCTATGTGGGACAAGCCCTTGGGCTTGGATTGCTGGGAACCCTGGTCGGTATGGCTTCCGGTGTACTCTTGCAGCGCATCCTACCGCCGCTGGTAACGGATGTCTTTGCCAGCGAGATCCTTGTTCAGTTGGGCGTGTCGCTGGATCTCTCGAGGGTGTCGATCATCCCCCTGGTGAAAGGAGGCCTGCTAGGTCTTCTGGCTACATTACTGTTCACGCTCTGGCCTCTCCTGGGGGTCCGGACCGTCAACCCTGCAGCGGTTTTCCGCAGGGAAGTGGACGGCCGGGGGAGAACAGCGATTACACCGCGCTGGTGGCGGCGGTACGGATTCAGCGACGGTCTCAAAGTGGCGACGGCCGCCGGCCTTCTGGTCGGCTTTGCCGGCTTATCGATTTGGCAAGCCGGTAGTTGGAAAATCGGCATCCTGTTTCTGGGCGGCGTACTGATCGCTGCACTCATGCTGATCGTCTGCGCGAGGGGGCTTATCAGCGGCGTCGCATATCTGCCGCGGCTTCGATCCCTCAGCATGCGGTATGCCGTGGGGAACGTCGGGAGGCCCGGTGGCCAGACGATCGGCATCATCGTGGCCATCGGTCTCAGCATGACGCTGATCGTCACAGTATCTCTCGTCGAGCAGGCGTTGTTGCGACAAGTGGGGGAGACCAGGCCGGTGGATGCGCCGACGTTCTTTTTTATCGACATACAGCCAGATCAGCGGGAATCGTTTGCACAACTGATCTTTCAGCAGGCCGGCGGCGCCAGACCGGAGTTGACTCCTCTGGTCCGTTCCCGGCTGCGTAGCGTCAACGGCAATCTCGTGACGACGGAGGAGGAGCATGACCTCGATGCCAGGCGCGATGAGGACAAGGACGAGCGGAGGCGCCAGTGGTATTTGTCCCGCGAGTACGTGCTTACGTACCTGGATCGCCTCCCCAAAGGAAACGAAATCACGAAGGGACAATGGTGGGAATCGGATAGGGAACACGAGAAACCGCTCCTTTCGATAGAGGAGGAGGCGGCGAAAGCGATGGGGCTTGAGCTCGGATCCACCGTCGAGTTCGATATTCAGGGGGCGACGGTTACCGCGGAGGTTTCCAGTGTTCGCAAGGTCGATTGGGGAAACTTTTCGACCAATTTCTATATGATCCTGTCGCCCGGTGCGCTGGAAGGGGCGCCGCTTTCCTATGTCGGCACGATTCACGTGCCGCCGGCCTTGGAAGCAACGATCCAGCAGGCGGTCGTCGCAGCGTTCCCGAATGTGAGCGCGATTCACGTCGGAGACGTCCTGGAGAATTTCGGACGGGTTTTAGACCGGCTTTCGCTGGCCATCAGGACGGTCGCGCTGTTTTGCCTGATCGCCGGTGGGTTGGTCTTAGCCGCGGCACTGGCCGCAACGAGATATCGACGCCTGTATGAGTCCGTTATCTTCAAGGCGCTCGGGGCCACCAGAGAGTTGATAGCGGGGACTTTCGCCGCGGAATACGCCGTGGTCGGTGCGGTGGCAGGCATCGTCGCGGTCGCCCTGTCGAGCGCCCTGTCCTGGCTGATCCTTACATACGTGTTCGAATTGTCCTGGATGCTTCAGCCGTCGGTGCTCCTGTCGGGTCTTCTTATCACGGTCCTGCTCACGCTCGCCGTCGGGTGCCTGAGCACGTTTCAAATGCTCAGCCAGAGGCCGCTGGCCATTCTCCGTCATGAATGACGGCAAATGAAATCGCCTGTGGCGGGCTGGCGGTCATCTGGTGCTCAGGTAGTCGCGCAGAGCTTTCCCGCAGCGTTCTTCAAATCCAACCGTGATCCGCAGCTGCTCGAGATACTGAGCGAGGGTTTTCCCGCCTAAATCAATCTTCCGGTCGGCGAAAAAGCGCAAGACGTCTTTTTCAAGCTCCGGCGTGGCGAGGCCGGTGATGCCGCCGCACATCCGGCGCAGGCCCTGCTTTGGGAAAAGGGAGTCCATCCGGTCCCAATTCGCCTTGACAAAGGCCCATCCCAACTCTTTTCCGTAGACGCTGCTCATCACGGCGCTGACGAGGAACGGCGCGTCCTGGACGCGCACCTCACCGTTCAAGGTCTTAGCCAAGGTTCGCTCGAGCAGAGCGGATTGACGAAAGCCCGCCAACGAGAAGAGATAGCGCCGTTCTTCCTGCGGCGTCGTGGCGTTCTTGTAGCGACCAGTGAACTCATCGTATCGGGCGTCATCGCCGGTGAACGCCAGGATCGACACGAGGGCAGGGAGAAGATCGGGATCGACGACCGATGGATCCATGCGAAAGATCGCATACAGCTTCGCCGCGCGTGCCTGTATGGCCGTATCGTTTCCAAGCCTGCCCATCGCCGAGAGAAGTTCGCCTCGGAGCTGCTTCGTGAGATCGTCCTCGCCGGAAGCGGGCGTCCAGCCGACGGCCTCGACGGCGGCTCCGACTCTTTCTCTTATGAAAGCCTCAAGGAGCGGCCGGTCATCCGGCCGGATGATTCTATTCAGGAAGGCGAAAGAATCGATCAGCACGGCCCAAACGTTTTTGTCTCGCTCCAGTGAAAACATTCCGGTCAGATTCAGGTACTGGTTTAACGGCATGAGCCCCGCCAAGGTGGCGGCCCAGGCATCGCTGATCAGGCCGAACCTCTCTGTGGGCGCGAGTCGATCGAGACCGCTGTCGACGAGCCGGGCAAGCAGCGTCGGATCATACAGGACGCGATAGAAGCCGTGACCGCCTTCATTGATCAGCACGGACTGGACCGTCCTCGGCAAGGGCACGCGCGCTTCTCGTTCGGTAAGCAGCAACCGGCGCGTTTCCTTACGGCCGTCGATGGTTACAAGAAGTTGAATCGGAACATGCCATAAGGTCGATGGAGGTTGTGTGAGAAGCGGCGAAGAAGATGGAAGATAAGTGAAGCGTTGTTGCGTCAGCACCAGTTCGTTTTGGGCATTCAGTTCTGCGGTAATGAGCGGAAAACCGGATTGAAATATCCAGCCGTCCATCAATTCCGGAACCGGCTGTTGCGCCGCTCTGCCGAGTGAGGTCCACAAATCCTTCGTATCGGCGTTACCGTAGGAATGCGTGCGCAGGTAGTCGCGGACACCATCGCGAAAAACCGAGGGGCCGACGTGTTGTTCCAACATGCGAAGGACGGAAGCGCCCTTTTCATAGGTCAAAACGTCGAACATGGCATCCGCGTCCTTGGGGGCGCGCACAGGGTATTCTATCGGTCTTGTGCTCCAGAGTCCGTCGACGGAAAAGGCCGCTGCCCTGGACACGCCGAAGGAGTCCCAGCGTTTCCATTCCGGTTTCCATGCGTCGACCGCCAGCATCTCCATGAACGTGGCAAAGGCCTCGTTGAGCCACAAGCCGTTCCACCAGGACATGGTGACGAGGTCGCCAAACCACATGTGGGCGTTCTCGTGCGCGACGACGTCCGCAATGCGCTCCAACTCGCCGTGCGTACCGCTCCGCCGATCAACCAGTAGCGCGGTTTCGCGAAAGGTGATGGCGCCGAAATTCTCCATGGCCCCGGAGGCGAAGTCTGGAATCGCAAGGAGGTCGAGCTTGTCCCCCGGATATGCAATGCCGTAGTAGTCCTCGAAAAATCGGAGTGATGCCGATGCGATTTCCTGACCGAACTGGGTCAAGTGCTGTTTCCCGGGAACGGACCAGAGCCTCAAGGGCGTCCGGCCGATTAGGATCGGTGTTGAACCTTCGATTCGGCCGACGACGAATGCCACCAGATAAGTGGACATTTTGATGGTGTCCGCGAAGCAGAAGACACGTTTGCCGTCTTCTACGGTATCTGAGCGCACGCCGCTGTTTGAAACCGCGATGAGATCCGGATCGATCACCAGCGTCGTGGCGAAGACCGCTTTGAAGTCCGGTTCGTCCCAGCAGGGAAACGCGCGCCGCGCATCCGTCGCTTCGAATTGCGTTGCCGCGATGGTTTGGATCGAACCGCGCTCGTCCTTATAGGTGCTCCGATAGAAGCCCCGTAGCTGGTCGTTGAGCGTCCCCGCAAACGACACATGCAACGACCATTCGCCGGGCGACAGTGTATGCCGCACGGACAGGCGACACCGCTGGAGCGGTCCGTCCAATTCAACGGAGGCCTCGTAAAACTCGCCCTCCGCATTCCGGACCTCGGCGCGGCTGATATCGAGATCCGATGCGTTCATGACGATGGTGGTGGTGGGCTGAGTCACGGTGAGCGAAACAACTACGCGTCCACGGAACGTGGCTGCGGACAGGTTCGGTTCAAGACGCAACTCGTACCGTGTGGGGAGGATGTGGCGCGGAAGTCTGTAGGGATCAAGCGTGCCGGTCTGGGCGTGATTCATGTCCTCACCTTTCGGTCTGCCGGTGGTTGCAATGACGCGGGGGATGGTCAGCGCTGAGCGGAGGAGCGGGAGCAACGGAAGGACGAAAACACCGCAAGCCGCCCTCCCCAAGATCTTGAGCGCGCGGCGTCGGCCAGATCTGCCACTCATGGCCTCTGGGCAAGATAGGTTTCCGTGCCGCCGGCTGTTCCGACGATGAGCACGTCCGTGCGGCCGACGAACAATCCGGTTTCCACCACGCCGGGGACATCGTTTAAGGCGATTTCAAGCTCGCGCGGCCGGTCGATTCGGCTTACATGTACGTCCAAGATAAAGTTGCCGGCCTCGGTTTTGAAGGGAACTCCGCCGCGCTCCCGGAGGACGACCGCGCTCCTCGTCAAGGTTTCAATTTCACGTGCCGTGCTCCCCCAGCCGAACGGCACGACTTCGATGGGGAGAGGAAACGAGCCTCCTAGCACCGGGACGCGTTTGGTCTGATCGACCAGGACGATGAACCGCTTGGCCGAGGCCGCGACGATCTTCTCCTTCAACAATGCGCCGCCGCCGCCTTTGATGAGATTGAACGAGGGATCGACCTGATCCGCTCCGTCGATCGCGACGTCGATAACCCACCGGTTCTCGCTATCGATGAGAGGAATACCTGACTCTCTGGCCAGCACCGCCGTTTCCTGCGACGTCGGCACGCCGCGGAGCTTCATACCCGCCTTCACCATTTCCCCTAACGCGATGACCATGTGTCTTGCGGTCGAACCTGTGCCGAGTCCGACGACCATGCCGTCCTTGACGTAGGCAACGGACTCGAGGGCCGCGGCGCGCTTGAGTTTGTCGAGATCCGTCGTAGTCATTCGAGGGCAAGCTGTGCCGCCGTTGATGCGGCGCCAAGCAGGGCTGTGCGGTCATTCAATACGATATGAACGGGGATGGTGCTCATCAATCGTTTGTAGCGGCCTTTGTTGTTGAAGGCCCTCATGAAGGTCCCGTCTTTAAGTTTGTCCAGCAGCTTTGGGGCAATACCGCCGGCAACATACACGCCATTGAGAGCCATCGCCTTCAAGGCGAGGTTGCCGGCCTCGGCGCCGTAAATCGATACGAACAAGTCCAACGTCTGTTTGGCGATCTCCGCCTGGCCTTTGAGACCGGCTTCGGCAATGGCGGCGGCTGGATCTCCCGCTGCAATCTTTTCAGCCAGCCACGTGGGTTCATTTCTTTTGGAGTCGCGCACATACTCATAGACGGCATGGAGTCCGGGGCCCGATAACACCCGCTCATAGCTGACGTGCAGGTATTGGTTGCGAACGTGGCGCAACAATTCAATTTCACTGTCGTTATTCGGAGCGAAATCCGCGTGACCGCCCTCTGAGGGCATCGGCTTGTAACGTTTGCCGTCCCAGAAAAGAATCGCCTCACCCAAACCCGTTCCTGCCGCGATAAGGGCCAAGGCCTGTTTCTCAGGATGCGGTTTTCCGGGATTCAATGTGTGCAGCTCGTCCGGGCGAAGAAGCAGAACACCGTGGGCGGTAGCTTCGAGATCGTTAAGGAGCCGGACCTTTGGAATATCGAACCGCTTGGCGAGTGTCGCTCCATCCACGATCCAAGGGAGATTGGTGGTATGAGAATGATTCTGAATGACGGGTCCGGCGATGCCGAAGCAAGCGGCATCGATCTTCGGCGATGTCTGCGACTCGGCGGGAATCGATTCCGGCGAATTTTCATCGGTCGCTTCAAGTGCATCGAGAGGTTTTGGGGGGCTCGGGGGCGTTAGAAAGTCCTCGAGCATTTCCTCCAAAGAACCATAGTCTGCGCTGTGAAAGGATTCAATGCGTACCGGGTCGACTCTTTCGTGTTTCCATTCGAAGAGGGCAAGGTGGGTTTTGGTACCTCCGATGTCGCCGGCGAGAATCATGGTTGTCTTGGAAAGGTCAACCGGACCGTCTATTTCTCAATTCCTTAGCCGCCGATGAATCCAGGAGCCAGAAGAGTCGCCCCCGTTCGGGCCGTACCATTGAAGCGGGCAATCGGCGATCGGCGTCAGTACTAGGTTCGAGGATGGACCTAACGGTCTGCGCCTTGCCGGACCCGGTCACGAGGAACACTACCACATTCGCCTGGTTGATCACAGCTAGCGTCATGGTAAGGCGGGATATGATACCGGAGGGAGATTGCCCGACCGTCACAAGCTTGGATTGGTCAAGCAGCGCCGTGGTGTTCGGAAACAACGAGGCGGTGTGCCCGTCATTGCCAAGCCCCAACAGCACGACATCGAGCCGGGGAATTACGGGGGCCGGGCAGCTCGTTATCGTCCGGATTCGGTCTTCATAGTCCCGGGCCCCAGTGGCATGGTCCGGCTGTTCGCCCCGCATCCGAAACACCTGATTACCTGGGATATTCAACGGAGTGAACAGCGCGGAAGATGCCATGCCAAAGTTACTGTCCGGGTGGTCCGGGGGAATACACCGTTCGTCCCCGAAGAGAAAAATAATGTTGGGCCAGTCGAGTTCCGATCGCCATTCGGGCCTCGTCAGGGTCTCGTAGAGCGTTTTCGGCGTAGAGCCGCCTGACAGCACTAGGAGACAACGCTCCCTGGACTTGATGGCTTGGCGGGTCACATCTCGAAGGAGTTCCGCCGCATGCTGGGCCCAGGCGTGGCCGTCCGGGGCAATGCGGATGTTCGGGGTGAGCGGCATGTCAGCGTTTGGTCGCCCGCCGCCTCGGCTGACGGCGTCGACCCGGCCGGTTCGGGGCCAAGGCTGCGGTGAGCGCCTTCACGGTCGCTACGGGATCTCGGCCAAGCCGAACGCGAACCGCGTGACAACCGTGTGCTCGGAGCGATTCGATGTCACCGGCAGCTTGGGCAAGGGCCAATGTCCCGAAAGTAAAAGGTTTCCCCGGAATAGCTTGATCCGGCGTCATGCGATCAACCAGCTCGAGGAAAACCCCTTTCTGGGGGCCGCCTTTATGGAGCTGTCCCGTCGAATGGAGGTACCGAGGGCCATACCCAAACGTTGTAGCAACGTGGTAGCGGCTGATGAGCGCCTTTCGAAACAAGTGGATCGCGTTGTCCATCTGGGTGGTCGGGGTTGTGTAGGCCAGAATGGCGACATAGGAGCCCGGTTGGATTCGCGTCCCAAGCTCGCGTACAGCTTGGATAGCATGGTGACTCGTTTGTTCCGGAAGTTTGCCGGTAGATTGGTATGAGACCAGCACTCGATTCGTGTTGTCCTTACTCTCTTGGACATTTGGTTGATCAAATGGATGGATCTTCAAAAGATGCCCGGCTACCGCTGTTGCAAATTCCCACCTGAAAAACTCCGCGGCGAGATCGTATCGATCCTTAAGATCGATTCGGAGAACGGGATGGCATGCCTTTACAAGTGCGTCCACCTGACGATCCAAAGACGCATTAGCTTCGTTCTGCAGGCGTAAGTACACGAAAAACCGATCGTTGCCGTAACGGGTAGGGATGAGGATCGGTTCCTGAGCAACCGGGATGAGACCGGTCCCTTCCTTTCCTGTGCTCTCGGCCAAGAGTTGTTCGGCCCAAAGGCCGAAGGTTGAAAGGGCCCGGGAGGCGATAATCGTTACCTTGTCCCGGCCGGATCTGGCCAGTGTCCCCATGGCGACCCCTAAATACGCTCCGGGATTAGTTTCAATAGGGGATTGCGTACGACAGAGCTCTGCCATCGCCGCGGCCCGATGGAGGAGCCGGTTCACATCCAGGCCGAGCAGAGCGGCGGGCACGAGTCCGAAAAGCGAGAGGACAGAGTATCGTCCGCCGATGTCGGGAGGATTGATGAAAATCTGCCGGAATCCGTGCTCTCTGGCCAGCGTCTCCAATCCGGTTCCCGGGTCGGTAATCGCCATGAATTGGTCGCCCCCTCGATTCATCTTGGCTCTAGTGACGAGATCCCAGAAGTGGGCGAAAAGGGACATGACTTCAATCGTGCCCCCGGACTTGCTGGCGACCAAGAATAGGGTACGGGCAGGATCCAGGGCTTTCGACACTTGTCTGACCCAGCCGGGGACGGTCGAGTCGAGCACCCAAAGCCGGGGAAATCCTTTAGCAGGACCGAAAGAGGTCCTGAGCACTTCGGGGCCGAGGCTGCTCCCTCCCATTCCAAGCAGGACGACATCTTTCATTCCCATCTCCTGCGCCGAAGCAGTCGCCGTGCCAAGCGCAGTCAACTCTCGGCGCATCTGATCGTGGACAGTCAGCCAGCCCATTCGATTCGTAATCTCCGTCGGATCGGCCTTCCACAATCGATGGTCCTTGGCCCACAGCCGTTCAACCACTCCTATGCGATGGCTTTCTTGGAGCGCTTGCTGAATGAGAGTATGAAATTCAGATACGAGCCGGCCGGCGGAGAGAGTCGACATAAGGTTCTCCCTGTCAAGTGTCGCGTGGGTAAACGCGCGGGAAGACGAGTGCCATATTATGAAGCAGGCAGAGAAAAGACAACGTTTCCCGCCATCCTACTTATCGGTCGGACGTCGAACGACTAAAGCCATCCCATCTACTAGAATCCAGGCGAAAGACTGGGCATTGTTTTCCGACAGAGTAAGTTGCAGGCGGGGTTCGCCTTGGTAGGGTTTCGACCACGGTGCCGTGACCGCCCTGGAGAGCGATCGCCACCAAAAACCCACCTGCCAGAGAGCCCAGCGAATCGGATATTGCGTAGAAGGGGGAACCACTTCGAGAGTGAAGGTCGGGTGAAAGGCGAGGTCATAGCGAATCGGCATGTCCAGTAAGGAAACCGGCTCCTGAGCGGCTGCTGCAGAAGGATTGATGCGCGGTCGAGCGATCTCGGGGCGCCTCGTCAGGCTGAAACGTCCCGTCGTTTGCTCGAGAAATTCGGCTGACCAAGCGGTGATCGGGATTCGATATAACTCAACCGCCCGGTTTTTAACAACGACATGGTTTGCCACAAGATCGATCAGCAGGTAGGTTTGAGGCCTTGCCGCCAGCTTCACTTCCTCTTCTAAGACACGAGCCGCTTCTTTCAGAGCAGCCGGTTGACCGAGGTCGATGCTGAAAGGGTTCGATACTTCGGAGGCCCCGAGAGGCGTGGCGGCGATCAGAAGAGCGATCAGAATGAAAGAAGCTGTCATGGGGGCTGCGCCCGTTCGACATAGTTTCAGCGGAGGCCGAGTAGGTTCACCGATCGCGCCTCTTCGACGGCGTCTAGAAAATCAGGATCGGGGTCCCAACGCGCGCCAATTGATAGACGCTCTTCAGGTCTTCGTCGTTGAGCCGGATGCATCCGTGCGTGACGTTCTTGCCGAGCAGCCTCGTGTAAAGGGTGCCATGGATAAAGTACCCCTTGCCGAACCCTAGCGCGTATTCGCCCAACACGCCCGGCTCAATCCGATCGGCACGCTGTTTGGGGACTTCCTGTCCCTCCTCGATGAACGCCCAATCGGGCTTGATCCAGACCGGATTGACAAGCTTGGATTGCACCGAAAACTCTCCGCGAGGCGTGTCGAAGATCCACTGGTGGTCGGTTTCACCGGGTCTGTCCAGAATCGTTCCGCTGCCTGTTGATGCGAGTGCATCCAACAGGACTTGATCGCGCCGCTTGATGAACAGATGGTTTCTGGCGGTATCGACCAGAATATACGGACCGGCCGGCGTCAGTTGGGACAGCTGCTTCGCCAGCGCTCTATACCGTTGGTGAAGGGCACGGAGTTCGGCGGGGTCGGCGGTATCCGGGCTCATGTCGGCGGCTTCCATCAGCGGGATGTAGTTGCTTTGGGCAAGAAGGAGGAGAAGAAGTCCTACAAGAAATGAAAACAGGAGGAGGGCCGTTCGTTTCATGTGGCCTGCTTACGTTTCATCGCTGCCCATCCCCAGATGGGCCAGAGTCATGGCCACGGAGTTCCGCTCATCCAAGGCGCCAACAATGGTAACAGGAGTTCCCTGGTCGACCCGATTGTACAAGGATGCCATCTGTTCGTTGTCGAGCATCACACAGCCTAGCGTTAGTGCCATCAAATCGCTCTCGGACCCATGAATTTCAATTTGCCCGCCGATCGCGCGGGATCGTGGTATCCGACCGGCCTTGCGATCCGAGAGGAACCGGCGTCTGTCATCCGCGTTCGGGTAGTTCAATACCAGGGCGCGGTAGAATTGTGTTTGTCCCTGGCCGCGCTTGTCGGATACCCGATACTGTCCTTCCGGCGTTGCCCCGTCGCCCTGGTATCGCTTCTCTCCGATTCCGTTGAATCCGAGCCGAACGGGATATGAGTGCATCTTCTTTCCGTTCCTGTAGAGCGTCAACGATCGGTCGGCCTTGTTGACTACTATGGCTGTGCCCCGATGTCTCCTCGACCACTCGATCGTTTGCTTCGCCATTTGTTGCCACTCGCCGATTCGCGTCCGGTCGGCATAGCGACCGAGTTCCCGGCCCAAGAGGATTTTCTGGGCGCTTAGGCTCTTCTCCGCTTCTTGAGAAGCAAGAAGAGATTGGCCGAATTTGCCCTCTTCAAGAAATGTTCGCGCTTGTTTGATGAGAAGATCGCTCTCCACGGGCTTTTGACCGAGGACGAACCGGCTGTCGATGGCGCTCACCTGTTGTGTGATGAACCGAGCGCGTTCTTCAATACTCGATAGGTGCTCTTCAGCCGACCGACGGAGCGTGTTCCGCTGTGCGGTCACTCGGGCCACGGTCTGGCGGCCTTCCTGGTGGAGAAGACGGAGCGCCGTTTCCAGGTCGCTTTCTTCCCATGGCCATCGAATGGCATCTTCCTCAGCCTCGACCCGGGCTTTGAGGGTCATCCATTGATGGGCAAATCGTGAATAGTCGGAGGGGGAAAATTCGGCCGCGTGTGCTTGCATCAGATCCCGATCAACCGACTCGACGGCATCTACCAGATCATGCGGAACGGTTTCTCCGCACCCGATCATGAGGACGGAACATGCCAGCGCTCCCAACAGCCCGAAGGCGTACCTTCGCTTCTGCGGAATCTGGATGTTCAAAGGCATTTTCGACGCCTATTTCTTTTTTATGCTCTTAGGCGGGGCAGAATGTCCCTTTCCGATCTTGGCAAGGGCTGTTTCGATCTCATGCGAAACCGCCTGGCTCTTTTCGAGAATGGCTTTAGCTTTGGTCTGCGCGCCGACATAGTCGGACTTGTCCAGCATCATCTGCACATCGATGAGCGAGGCTTTAAGAGCTTCCGCGTCTGTCTTGATGGCCTCCAGCGCTGCTCGGTCCTTGCCCGCGGGAGCGTGAGCAACAAGACCCAGCGCCGCATCGACTGCATCTTTGGCGCCTTGCTGCGCCTGTACGGCCGCATGTTTGGCCTCTTCCATCTTCTTCACTGCCTCGGCCTTCACCCGCTCCGCATCACCCTTAGCGGTAACGACCATCTGGTCAACCTTGCCGTAATCCCGGAAGAGGGGGAATCTGCTCTCTTGGTCCGCCACTTCCTTCTTGATGGCGGCCAGACTCCCCTCAAGTTTGGCGTACTCATCAGCTAGGTATGTGGCTGCTCCGCTGGTCTGGGCATCTTTAATCGCCTGCTCGGCGGCGGCAATTTGTTCGGTCGGTGGCTGGGCGCATCCCGCAATGCCGAACATGAGGCACGCGATGGACAGAACGATCAATGGTCTCGTTACCGTATGCATATGGGTATCCCTCCTCATGGCCGGTCTCGACGCCGGCATGCAATACGCGATCAACGCCGAGAAAGCGGCCTGCAATTGAGATTGTGTGAAGAAATCATACAAGCGCAAGGTTAATGCCAAACATTAATCACAGAGCTGGCACCGAAAGAGAGGATTCCCGCAACAAAGTTGGCCCGGCCGGTTTCTATTCACACCGGGATGGGGCAGTCTAGCGCAATATTGACAAAAGGTAAACAAGAGCGCCCCAATACAACTGCGTTATCAATAGGTTAACTGAGGCCCCTCTGACGGATTCACACGATCTGTCCCCTTTGTGACAGAGCCTCGTTGTCTCCGGTTGACCATGGCTCTGTGTTTGACAGGCTGTAGCCCCATCCCTATAATGACGCGTCTTTTTCCCTTCCGCGTCAAGATACTCAAGGAGCGCAGAAATGTCGTTTACCTATCAACAGCCGTCAAATCTGAAGAAGAAACGTGAACACGGTTTCCGCAAGCGGATGAGCACAAAGAACGGTAGGAAAGTTCTGGCCCGTCGCCGTGCTAAAGGGCGAGCCAGGCTCACGGTATGAGCCGGCCGCTCGGGCTGCTACGTGCAAACCGCAGGGACACCTGCCCCCCGAACAAATCTCTCTGATTAAGGAAGCTGCTTTTCCAGGAGAAGGGCTGCGCGGTCATGACCGTTGGGACCGACGGTTCAAGCAGCTCCTGGATAATGATGCATTCCATGAACAGTGTCTGGGTCGGCAAAGACAAGGGGCCGTTTCTCCGTGCAAGCCGGGATATCGAGTATGTGAAACAACACGGGCGGCGAACCTCCACTGCCCTTTTCAATTTGCTGGTCTGCCGGACCGAGGCCGCAGAAAGCCGTGTGGGCATCATAGTCGGAAGACGCTTCGGAACGGCTGTGCGCAGGAATCGCGCCAAGCGGCGATTCCGTGAATTGATCAGGATGGCTCGACCTTGTTTGCGACCTGGTTACGGCATATTGGTCTTTCCAAAGCGGGAAGCCATTGTTTTGCCATTCGATTCCGTGAAAGAAGCCTGGACCAACGCGTTGGTGCGCCGCGGAGCCATCCGCGTTGAGGAAGTGTGACATGCGTCAGCTGTGTCTTTTGTTGATCGCGGGATATCGGTACGGCGTTTCGCCGATCTTGGGACGGAACTGCCGTTTCGAGCCGTCTTGCTCGGAATATGCCGCCGAGGCCATCGGTCGGTTCGGAGTCTTGCGAGGCTTCTGGTTGGCCGGTTTTCGCGTGCTGCGATGCCACCCATTTCACCCCGGGGGATTCGACCCGGTCAGCAATACGCGGTCAGTGATCATAACGAGTCGTGATACCTAAATGGAAAAACGTGTCGTCATTTTTCTGGTCCTTTCGCTTGCGGTCATCCTCGGTTACGATTTTCTTCTGAAACAGTTGGGCTTGCTGCCGACCGCGCCGCCGCCGTCCGAGGAGACGATTTCACAGACATCCCTAAGGGAGGGAAAGCCTTCCTCTGATGTTGGGAACAACGTCGCACCGCCGGGTGTCAATGTCCCGCCTTCGCTTGTCGGAGGCTCCGTCTCCGGAACGTCCCTGGCGCCTCGTGCATCTTCCGAGGCTATCGTGGTGGTTGAGACCGAGTTGGTACGAGTCGGCGTGGATCCCCGTGGGGGAGTAATTTCCACCTGGGAGCTTAAGCACTACAAGAGCACGGTAACGGAGTCAAAGCCTGTTCAGTTGGTATACGAAGGGGGAAAATTCCGTCGCCCTCTTTCAATCACGACTGGCGATGCCGCGCTCGACAAAGCACTGCAAGAAGGGCTCTTCTCCGTCGAATCCGATGGAATTCGCCTCGATGCCTCGCATCCGGTCGGACGCGTGACCCTGCGCTACCAGGATCCCGGGACCGGAGTGAACGTGCTAAAGCGGTTAACCTTCCATCACGACAGCTATGTGGTCGATGTCACGGTGGCGATCGAAGGCGGTGGAAATCCTTACGACGTCGTATTGGGAACCAACTTCGGCATAGTCGAATGGGGTGACGGTCTGATCGGCCAGATTGGAGCGGCTTCGCTGGTCGACGGAAAGGTCGAGAAAGAGATCCCGGATCACGAGCTGGAGCGAACCGGCGCGGTGGAGTGGGTAGCTCTGCAGGACAAGTATTTCCTGGCGGTGTTGCTGCCGGAGGGTGCCAAGACGCTGCACGTGAAGAAGGAGGGGGAAAAACTTCTGAGCGCGTCGGTTCGAGCGGTCTCGACAAGCAATGGCACCGATAGCCGGTTCCGGCTCTATGCTGGGCCCAAAGAATACGACACCCTTCGCTCGCTGAATGTCGGGCTGGAGGATACGATCGACTTCGGATGGTTTATTTTCGGAAGTTGGAGTCTGGTCAAGGCGGTCGCCAAACCAATCTTTTATGTACTTCGGTTCATTACCGAATACACGCACAACTACGGAGTCACAATTATTCTATTGACGATGGGGATCAAGCTCTTGTTCGTACCGCTGCAGTACAAGAGCTATAAGTCGATGAAGCAGATGCAGGTGATTCAACCCAAGGTTCTGACTCTGCAGGAGAAATATAAGGAGGACCGGGACAGACTCAACAAGGAATTGATCAAACTCTACCGTGACCACAAGGTCAATCCTGTCGGGGGTTGCCTTCCGATGGTACTGCAGATGCCCGTCTTTGTGGCGTTGTTCAACATTCTGTATATGACGATCGATCTGCGCCAAGCCCCCTTTGTCGGATGGATTACGGATCTATCGGTGCAAGATCCCTACTACGTCCTTCCGATTATCATGGGTGTCACGATGGTGGTTCAACAGAAGATCACCCCGACCACGATGGATCCGGCCCAAGCGAAGATCATGCTGATGCTGCCGGCATTCATGACGTTCCTGTTCATCAACTTTCCGGCCGGTCTGGTGTTGTATTGGTTGACGAACAACGTTCTCACGATCACACAACAGATTGTGACGGATCGGGTTGTTTTTGGAAATAAATCACTTGTAGTGGAGCCCGTCAAATAGATCATTTGCCAAATGATGCGCGGAGGACTCGAGGATACGATCTGCGCCATTGCCACTCCGACCGGTGAAGGCGGTGTCGGTATCGTGCGGCTCAGTGGGTCCGAAGCATTGTCCGTGGCCGGTCGAATCGCTCGCCTTAGGTCGAGGAAGCCCCTCTCATCTCTGTCCACACACACGGTACATCTCGCTGAGGTGTTCCTCCCCTTCGAAGAAGTCAGTGCACCAGAAGTCCGCAGTCGGGACCGGCTGGATGAAGCCCTTCTCGTATACATGAGAGCCCCCAGATCCTTTACCGGCGAGGATGTCGTTGAAATCCAGTCGCATGGGGGGCCGGTGGTTCTTGGACTGATCTGTGAGGCCTGTATCGCGGCCGGTGCAAGGATGGCTGAGCCGGGGGAGTTTACAAAGCGGGCGTTCTTGAATGGGCGGCTAGATCTGTCGCAGGCGGAAGCTGTCTTGGACACGATTCAAGCCAAGTCGAAGGCGGCTTTGCTCGCGGCGCAAAGACAGCTGCGCGGGGAATTATCTCATGAAGTCGAGGCCGCGAGGTCTGTATTACTGATGGCCATGGCGCAAGTCGAAGCGGGAATCGATTTCGTTGAGGAAGACATGACGTTTCTCTCCCGTGAGGAATTATTGGGAGTCCTGACGAAGGCATGGGAGATCGTACATCGGCTTGAGGCGACCAGGCTTGAGGGTAAGATTGTACGCGATGGTGCCAAGGTGGTGATCTTGGGGCGCCCCAATGTCGGGAAGTCGAGCCTCATGAATCGATTGTTGAAGGAGAATCGATCGATCGTTACTGATGTCCCGGGCACCACTCGCGACGTGATCGAGGAGACGGTGGAACTTTCTGGTGTCGTCGTCCGTTTGGTTGATACGGCCGGGATTCGTGAGACAAGCGACGTAGTGGAACAGGAAGGTGTCAAGCGGACCAACGCTGCCCGAGAGAGCGCGGATTTGATCCTCGTTGTTGTCGATGGAAGTGATCCGTTGACCTCGGAGGATCGCGAGGTGTTAAGGTTGGCCAAAACGGAGAAGAGTTTAGTGTTGGTGAACAAGTGTGATTTGCCGTCGAAACTTGGGGAGGGATGGTGTGAACTGGGCGAACGTGTCATCTGCGTCTCGGCCAAATCCGGAGAAGGTCTGGACAGCGTCAGGGAAGCGATCCGGCGGCAACTGGTCTCGGCAGGCGGTGATGCGCATAACGCGGTGGTGGTGACCAGCGTGCGGCATGGGGCGGCGCTGCGAAGAGCGGCGGAGGCGTTGAAGCACAGTATCGAGTCGGCGAAAGAGGGCTTCCCCTGCGAGGTAATAACCGTCGATCTCCGAGAGGCAGCCGACGCCCTGGGCGAGATTACGGGGAGCATCTCCAGCGATGACGTGCTAGAGCGGATCTTTTCATCGTTTTGTATCGGGAAGTAGCTGGGAGCGGGTGATGGCCAACTCATACGACGTCGTCATTGTTGGCGGAGGCCATGCAGGGTGCGAAGCGGCGCTGGCAGTTGCGCGGATGGGAGCCGCCGCGCTTCTGCTTACCATGGATCTCAACCGGATTGCCCAGATGTCGTGCAACCCGGCGATCGGGGGCATCGCAAAGGGTCATTTGGTGAAGGAGCTCGATGCGCTGGGGGGTGAGATGGCGCGCAACACGGATCGAGCGGGCATCCAGTTCCGGTACATCAATACGAGCAAGGGCCCGGCGGTGCGCGCGCTCCGCGCGCAATGTGACAAGGTTTTGTATCGGGAAGCCATGCTGGAAACGTTGAAACGCCAGGAGGGACTCTCGCTCCGCCAGGGCACGGTCGACCGCGTGCTGACGCAAAGCGGGGCTGTCACAGGCATCGTTACAGCTGAGGGCGACCGGATCGCAGCCAGGGCCGTTATTCTTACATCAGGAACATTCCTTAAGGGGTTAATCCATATCGGACTCAGCCATTTCCCCGCAGGACGAGCCGGGGAGGCTTCTGCCGAACATTTGTCCGATTGTATGAAGGACTTCGGTTTTGAAGTCGGTCGTCTCAAGACCGGTACCCCGCCTCGTCTTGATCGAGATACGATCGATTTTTCCGTCATGGTTCCGCAGCTGGGCGATGATCCTCCTCCACCGTTTTCTTGCCGGACTGATCGCATTGTAGTTCCCCAGCGGAAGTGCTACCTGACGCATACAAGTCCAACGACGCACGAGATCATCCGAAAGAATCTGGACCGCTCTCCATTGTATAGCGGAGTAATTGATTCAGTCGGTCCTCGGTATTGTCCCTCGATCGAGGATAAGGTCGTAAGATTTTCTGAGAGGTTACGTCATCAGGTCTTTGTGGAGCCTGAGGGATTAGAGGCGCGCGAATATTACCCTAATGGCATCTCGACGAGCCTTCCTGTGGATGTACAAATGGCAATACTTAAGACAATAAAAGGGCTAGAGAATGCCGTCATGCTCAGGCCTGGCTATGCAATCGAGTATGACTATTTTCCGCCAAGACAGCTACATCAAACCCTGGAAACTAAACTCGTGGAAGGGCTTTACCATGCGGGACAGATCAATGGGACATCCGGTTACGAAGAGGCAGCGGGGCAAGGGATCATGGCTGGAATTAATGCCGTCCTGAAACTTCGGGAACAAGAATCTCTTGTGCTTGATAGATCGCAGGCATATCTGGGGGTTCTCATTGACGATCTGATTACAAAGGATGCAACCGAACCTTATCGGATGTTTACATCGCGTGCGGAATATCGTTTGCTCCTGCGACACGGGAATGCAGATCTTCGATTGACTGAGATTGGACGGAAGTTAGGATTGATCTCAGATGAGGTCTATGGGAAATTTTGCAAGAAGCGAGAAGCAATTGAGGCAGAGGTCCAGCGGCTTGAAGAGATGCGGCCGAAGCTGACAGATGATCTTCGTGCCCGTCTCGTGAGGGCAGGCATTCAATCCGTAGCAGGGCCATGCAATGGCACCCAGCTCTTACGACGTCAGAACGTCGGTTACAAGAATCTCATGGAGTGTCTCGGCGAGAAGTGTTTACAAGACAATGAAATAATTGAAGAAGTTGAAATTCATATTAAGTACTCCGGATACATCAAGCGACAAGTAGCCCAGGTAGGACGATATAAGAGGCTTGAAACTTGGCCTATTCCTAGGATTTTCGATTACGACCTCGTCGTCGGTTTTTCGAAGGAGGTTCGTGAGAAACTTAAGAGTATACGGCCAGCTACTATCGGCCAAGCATCACGGATCTCAGGTATCACTCCTGCTGCGATTTCTCTGCTACTGGTGACACTCAGGAAGATTGAAAATACCCAAGCAACTATTCACGAACATTCTTCAACCTCCTAAGACTTGATCCCGCCAGCTCAGAGACCTTGACCTGGTGATTCGATTCGCGTAATTGTTCCACGTGGAACAACGCGGAGAGTTGAAGAGACTTATTCGCCTCTATTCAGAAAATTTCGGCATTGAATTGTCAGGCGATCAGACTAATCAATTCGTACAATATCTGACCGAGATCATTCGATGGAATAAGGTAACCAACATTACCAGTATCACGGATCCAAAGCACATTTTAATCAAGCATTTTCTGGACTCTCTGACAGCTCTTAAGACCACAGAGTTTGTTCACGGCGGTGCTGTCTGCGATATTGGAAGCGGAGCGGGATTTCCTGGTGTCCCAATCAAAATTGTGAGACCAGATCTTAGGATTGTTTTGGTTGAGCCAAGTAAGAAGAAATGCTCTTTTCTTGTTTCGATCATTGGACAGCTGCGCCTGGAAGGGGTTTCTGTATTCTCTGGGTCAATCGAAGAATATATGAGAAATCCTCTTTTTCTTCCATTCGATATAGCAGTGATTCGAGCACTTCGACTCGAACAAGTCGATAGATTCATTACGAGGATTCTTAGTTCCAATGGGAAAATTGTACTCTACCGAACCTCGAATCTTATCGGTGGAGAATCATCGCGTGGTCTTGTCCGTGAGACGTTGAAGGATTTCACCCTGCCTGACAATTGTGGTAAGCGGACGATAGCCGTTTTCAAGTTAGCATCTTCTGAAGCTTCATCATGACGATGTTCCACGTGGAACATCTCTATACACATTGAATAAATTAGCTGGCGAGAGAGTCAATATTTGATGTCAAAAGTCATTGCAGTCGCAAATCAGAAGGGGGGAGTCGGAAAGACTACTACTTCGGTGAACCTCTCCGCAGCCCTTGCTCTATTAGGGAAAAAAGTCTTGCTGGTAGATATCGATCCGCAAGGAAATGCAACAAGCGGCCTGGGGATCGATCCGAGGTCATCGCAAAAAACTGTGTACAACTGCTTGATAAACTATGTGAAATTCGATGATGCTGTTCAGCTAACCGAGATAGACGGGTTGGCTATTCTCCCAGCCAACGCGGATCTCGCAGGAGCAGAAATTGAACTTGTGAACGTTGAGGAACGTGAGAAGCTCCTCCGTCATTTCCTCCGAGAAATAGAATCCCGCTTTGATTACATTTTTCTCGATTGTCCACCGGCTCTCGGTATTTTGACAGTTAATGCATTGGTTGCAGCGAGGTCCGTCGTAATTCCTGTTCAGTGCGAATATTATGCAATGGAGGGTCTGAGTCGCTTGATTGGTAGCATCGACAGAGTTCAACGGTCATTTAATCCTGGGCTCGCAATCGAGGGGATCGTCTTGACTATGTACGATGCAAGGAATACCTTGTGCCGCCAAGTTTCGGATCAGATTCGAACCCATTTCAAAGAGCGTGTCTATAAGACCGTAATCCCTCGTAATGTCACGCTTGCGGAAGCCCCAAGCTACGGTCGCCCTGCCTTGCTTTATAATGTGGCCTCAAGCGGAGCGCAGTCCTACATTGCACTAGCCAAGGAGTTCATTAGCCATGGAGAAAAAAGCACTTGGTAAGGGACTCGATGCCCTATTGCCGGCAGCAAGGCCTACACCGATGCCGGAGCTTCCTGAGGTCCAACATCTCAGAGTTGAAGCGATCGTGCCGAATCGCTATCAGCCCCGACAGACCTTTTCTCCACTAGAGTTAGCGGAGCTCACGGCTTCGCTCAAGCAAAGCGGATTGCTCCAGCCTATCCTTGTCCGCCGGAAAGGGGATGGGATGTACGAGCTCATTTCAGGTGAGAGGCGCTGGCGAGCCGCAAAGGATGCGGGTTTGGAGACGATTCAAGCCGTCATTCGAAATTGCGGCGACGAAGAGTCAATCATTCTGGCCCTCGTAGAGAATTTGCAGCGGGAAGATCTCAATCCGATGGAAATGGCAAGGGCATACCAGCGCATGATGAACGAGTTTAGTCTGACGCAGGATGCAATAGCCCAAAAAGTCGGGTGCGACCGTTCATCTATTGCTAACGCGGTTCGCCTTCTCACTCTTCCTCCAGAAGTCCAGCGATCGATCGAAGTCGGAGAATTATCGTTGGGCCATGCGAAGGTAATCCTTGGGCTTGCTGGTGCCGCTGAACAGATTCGAGTCGCAAAACTGGTTGTCGATCGAGCATTATCAGTTAGAGAAACGGAAACCATTTTGGAATCCATACTAACTGGACGGAAGCGCCGTCCGCGGGAACTTCGAGCCACACCACTTACCGATGTCGAAGAACGTCTCCGGAAACGTCTCGGGACCAAGGTTACCATTGTCAACGGCCGTCGAGGAGGGAAGCTGATCATTCATTATTTTTCCCCATCAGAACTCGATGGCATTCTCGAAAATCTTCTCCAGTAGACGCTGGATGTTCTCCTGCTGAACTCAACTCCACAGAATTGATGAAAACGGCATATCTGTTGCCAAAAGCGCCGACTGATGGCACTGTCTGTTCATACTGGTCCACAGGCGTGACTGACCCCCGCTATCTAGGATATTGAGTCCACGTCTACGCCTAAAATCTGGTGGGAGGAATGCTCATGTGGGGACAGGACAGGCAGAGCAAGCAATCAGACGAGAGCGATCAACCCGGCGGTGATTCTGCAGAAGCAGTTTCTTCCCGGAAAGAAGGGGCTGAAGACATCAGCGCCTTCGTCGGAAAAGGCGTCGAATTCAAGGGCACCATTTCCTACAGCGGGACGGTGAGAATCGATGGAACCCTCGAGGGAGAAATTCGCACCGACGGAACACTTCTGATCGGAGAAGAGGCTGTCCTCCAAGCGAAGGTTTCCGCTGGTACCATCGTCTGCAAGGGAAAGATTACCGGCGATGTTGTGGCCAAAGAGCGAATCAAACTCCGTGCCCCAGCCGTAGTTAACGGTAGCGTGAAGACACCGATCCTCTCGATGGAGGACGGAGTACTATTCAATGGCGGACTCGAGATGAGCCAGGCGACGCGTGAACCAGCGCAAAGTGTACTTCATGCCGTCAATGCCGAGACGATTTCAAGCGTAAAGCGCGCCAGCTAATAAACTGAACAGTTGTCCAATCACGAAAACCGATCCATACATAGACTCTCGGCCACGGAGGGAAGCATGTGGGCAATGAAGGATCGAAGTACCCCGCTCCCGGACCAGGAAAATGAAAATATAACCCTTTTTGCAAGGGACGTCGATTTCAAAGGTGTTGTATCGTTCGACGGTACAGTGAGAGTCGATGGTAGAGTCGAAGGAGAAATTCGAACGACCGGAACCCTTATCGTCGGCGAGACTGCCGTAATCAAGGGAATCGTCTTTGCCGGAGTCCTCATGAACAGCGGGAAGATCAAAGGTACGATCACCGCGGAAGAGAAGATACACATCCTCAAGCCCGGTGTACTTATCGGAGACATCCGAACCCCGCTCATCGCGATAGAAGAAGGATCGCATTTCCACGGTCGGTGCGATATGGGCATGCAAGACATGTCGGATGAACACATGATCCCCGCCGCATCATAGCTTTCAAATCCTCATCATGCCCCTCTAGCCCTTTACTCCCTCGTGACAGTACAATAGTCCCGCAATGGCGAAGCCTTCGGTTCTCGTGGGTATGAGCGGCGGGGTAGACAGTTCTGTGGCGGCGGCCCTCCTCGTCCGCTTCGGGTATGACGTTCATGGTGTGACCCTACAAGTGTGGGAACACGAGGATGAAACGGTTGCGGTTTCTAAGAAATGGCAGGAGCGCGGCTGCTGCAAGATCGGGATCGCCAAATTCGTAGCCCAGCAATTGAAGATCTCCTATGAAGTCGTTGACCAACGAGCCGCTTTCCAGCGCGGAGTCATCGACGACTTTCTCCACGGCTATCTCAACGGGACCACACCAAATCCCTGCGTTCGCTGCAATGAACGGGTTAAACTCAAGAGCCTTCTCGACCTCGCCGAACAGAAAAGCATTCAATATGTAGCAACGGGTCATTATGTTCGCTTGGGTGAAGTCAATCGGAGCCAGACCCTCCGTAAGGCGATCGATGAGAAGAAAGATCAAAGCTACTTCCTCTATCGGATCAAGCCCTCATGGCTACCAAGACTCCTATTTCCCGTAGGCGGAAAGACGAAACGGGAGGTCTGGCAAGAGGCCGAATGCATAGGCCTTCCGACGGATGAGCTCAAGGAAAGTCAGGAAATATGCTTCGTAAGTAATGGAGACTACCGCACGTTTGTCGAAGCAGAGCGTCCGGAGGCGAGGCAGCCCGGTCGGTTTCTCGATCTGGAGGGCCATGAGTTAGGTCGGCACGATGGGATTGCGTTCTATACACCGGGGCAGCGCCGAGGATTGGGCATCTCCACGGGCCAAAGATTGTATGTCCAGCGGGTACATGCGGCTACAAATACCGTCGTCCTAGGCCCTGAGGACTCGTTGCTGAGAAAATCTTGTCATGTCACCAGCTTGAATCTCTTTGATCGTTCGATCCTCGATGACGACAACGATATCGATGTCAAGGTTCGTTATGCTACACCTGCCACGCCGGCCCGAATTGAACCGCTCTCCCCGGGCACGGTGTGTGTTCATTTCAAGATTCCTCAGCGCGCTCTGAGCCCTGGTCAGTCCGCTGTCTTCTACCGTGGAGATCATGTCATGGGCGGAGGGATTATCAGCCAAGTTTAGACTTGGTGCGCTCAACGCGGCTTCTATTGACAGTTCATTGCTGCCAATGCTAACTTTGCGCGCCAATTTTCGTGCATATGCACGAAGGCTTCCCGTTTGCCTAAAATGGAACTTAGCGGACTAGGACAGTGATAAAGACAGCAGTTGCGCGACGTTACGCTCAGGCCCTCTTCGAGCTTCTTGATCGAACGAACATCGAAGCGACTCGATGCACCCTGAATGGGCTAGGTCAAGCCTTCAAGGAATCGTCGTCGCTCCGACACGTGGTGGCGTCTCCAGCATTCGGCATGGAGGAGAAGATTGCCGTCCTGACCGAGCTCGGTGCCCGCTACCAGTGTCCTCCAGAGGGAAAAGCGTTTCTCTCGCAGTTAGTTAAGAAAAACCGGGCGGCGTTTCTCCCTGAAATAGCTGAAGCATTCGGTAAGCTCGTCGATCAGTCCAAGGGGACCCAGCAAATCTCCGTTTTCTCTTCTTCAACGCTCCCTCAGGCGGAACAGGAGCGGATAAAGACCCGTCTGCGGGACCAACTCAAGCGGGACATCGATGTGACGTTTCAGACGGACGCCAATCACCTTGCAGGCCTCCAGATTCACATCGGTAGTACCGTAATCGATAGCACCGTGCGAACTCGCTTGCTCGCCATCCAGAGTTTGTTGACGAAGGAGTAGCCATGCAGATCAAGGCAGAAGAGATCAGTGCGATCATCAAGGAAAAGATCAAAGGTTTCGACAAACAGGTCGATGTCAAGGAAACGGGCTCCGTAATTCAAGTGGGCGACGGCATCGCCAAGGTCTATGGGCTCGATGGAGCGATGGCGGGTGAAATGCTCGAATTCCCCGGCGGACTTTACGGGATCGCGCTGAATCTTGAGGAAGACAACGTCGGCGCCGTGCTGATGGGCGAAGACGTGGGCATTAAGGAAGGCGATCCGGTCAAGCGCACGGGGCGCATTGCTGAAATACCGGTCGGTGAGGCGCTTGTGGGCCGCGTCGTCAACGCGATCGGCCAGCCGATCGACGGCAAAGGTCCGATCAAGTCCCAGCATTCCTCCCGTATCGAGGTGGTGGCTCCCGGGGTAAACACGCGTCAATCGGTGAAAGAGCCGCTACAAACCGGTATCAAGGCGATTGATGCCATGATCCCGATCGGCCGCGGCCAACGCGAATTGATTATCGGCGACCGCCAGACCGGCAAGACTGCGATCGCGGTCGATACGATCATCAATCAGAAAGGCCTCGGCGTGTTTTGCATCTACGTGGCGGTGGGACAAAAGCGTTCGACCGTCGCCCGCGTGGTAAAGACTCTTGAAGAGAATCATGCGATGGAATACAGCATGGTCGTCTCTGCCAGCGCCAGCGATCCGGCTCCCATGCAGTTCCTGGCCCCTTTTGCCGGCGCCGCGATCGGCGAGTACTTTCGCGACAACGGCAAGCATGCCTTGATCGTCTACGATGATCTGTCGAAGCACGCGGTGGCGTATCGGCAACTGTCGTTATTGCTCCGGAGACCGCCGGGCCGCGAAGCGTATCCGGGGGACGTGTTCTACCTGCACTCCCGTTTGCTGGAGCGCGCGGCAAAACTGAGCGAGAAGCTCGGGGGCGGCAGTCTCACGGCGTTGCCCATTATCGAAACCCAGGCTGGCGACGTCTCGGCTTATATTCCGACAAACGTCATTTCGATTACGGACGGTCAGATCTATCTCGGCAGCGACCTCTTCTATTCCGGTATTCGCCCGGCGATCAATGTTGGACTTTCCGTTTCCCGCGTCGGAGGGTCGGCCCAAATCAAGACCATGAAGCAGGTAGCCGGTACGCTTCGACTGGATCTGGCGCAGTATCGTGAAATGGCCGCTTTCGCTCAGTTCGGTAGCGAACTCGACAAAGCGACTCAAATGCAGCTGGCTCGAGGCGTGCGCATGGTCGAACTGCTCAAGCAAGGTCAGTACAAGCCCATGCCGGTTGCCGATCAAGTACTTTCTATCTTTGCCGGCACGCAAGGCTTTCTCGATGATGTGGCGGTGGACAAGGTGCAGCAATTCGAAAGCGATTTACTTCATTACATACAACAACACCATGCGGAGCTGAAGAAGGAAGTCGTTACGGTCGGGAAGATCGACGACAAGGTGGGTGGACGGCTCAAGGAGATCATTACCACCTTCAAACAGAAGATGGGATATGGCGCCAAGTAACCAAACGCCGTTGCCTTCTCTCCCAATCATGATGGCGCCTCGATCGACAACCGATATGCAACGAACGTCCTAGAAATCCACAATGCCCAGTCTTCAATCGCTGCGCCGCAAGATTGCGGCCTTCAAGAATACGCAAAAAATCACCAAGGCCATGAAAATGGTCGCCGCGGCCAAACTTAAGCGGTCACAGGATAGAATTCTGGCGGCTCGCCCCTATGCGCATAAGATGCGTGGAGTGTTGAGCAATCTCAGTCAACGCGTGAACCGCTCCTCCCACCCGCTCCTTCAGAAACGCGACGGAAAGAAGCTTGAAGTGCTCGTCGTGACGAGCGATCGAGGGCTTTGCGGAGGATTCAACGGTAACATCGTTCGCAAGACCACGGAGTTCGTTAGGCAAAGCGAAGCGCGCGGCGTGCATCTCAATCTCAGCATCATCGGCCGGAAAGGAAGAGACTACTTCCGGCGAAGGACGATCCCTATCCGGCAGGAATGGACCGGAATATTCGACAAGCTAAGCTTCGAACATGCTCTCGATATCGGCGGCGACCTCACGGACAGCTTTATTAAGGGCACTTTCGACGAACTCTACGTTGTTTACAACGAGTTCAAGTCGGCCATTCAACAGCGGGTTATCGTCGAGAAACTGTTCCCTATTGATGCCCAAGCAGAGTTTGGAGCGGCGCAAGCCGAGGGCGCGACCGGGGGAAGTTATCTCTATGAGCCGGAAGAGGCGGATCTGTTGAATGCACTCGTGCCGAAGCATTTCCAAGTGCAAGCCTACCGAATCCTGTTAGAATCTGCGGCTGCCGAGCATGGAGCCAGGATGGCGGCGATGGATGGCGCGACCCGAAATGCCGGGCAGCTCATAAAGAAAGTCACCCTCTATTACAACAAGACGAGACAGGCTGCGATTACGAAGGAGTTAATGGATATTGTCGGCGGGGCCGAGGCGCTCAAATAAGATGTTGGATGCTCAATGTTCAATGTTGAATCGCCGGATTTCAGAACGGCGTTCGGTCATTAAACATTCAACACTCAACATTCAACATTTCAGTGAGGATGAATGATGAGCACAGGAAAAGTGATTCAAGTAATTGGACCGGTCGTAGACGTGGAGTTTCCCCCGGGGCGACTGCCGAACATCTACAACGCGCTCAAGGTCAATCAAGAAGAAAACAAGGCAGCCGGCAAGCCGGCCGTACGATTGACTCTGGAAGTCGCCCAACACCTCGGAGAAAACCGGGTCCGCGGGGTGGCGATGTCCTCGACCGACGGCCTGACGCGCGGCATGGATGTGCAAGACACAGGGGCGCCCATCTCAGTGCCAGTAGGTCGTGAGACGCTTGGCCGCCTGATTAATGTTTTGGGTGAGCCGGTCGACGAAAAGGGACCGGTCAAGACCAAAAAAACCTATCCTATTCACCGGCCCGCACCGAAATTGGAAGATCAGGAAACAAAGACAGAAGTGCTTGAAACCGGCATTAAGGTGGTAGATCTGCTCGAGCCCTACAGCAAAGGCGGAAAGGTCGGTCTCTTCGGCGGTGCCGGTGTCGGCAAGACCGTCATCATCATGGAACTTATCAATAACATCGCGCTCCACCACGGCGGATTTTCCGTATTCGCCGGCGTCGGAGAGCGGACCCGTGAGGGCAACGACCTCTGGCACGAGATGCAGGAATCCAAGGTCATCGATCCCGACGACTTCACCAAATCAAAAGCGGCATTGGTATATGGCCAGATGAATGAGCCGCCAGGCGCGCGTCTCCGCGTCGGTTTGACCGGTCTCACCGTTGCGGAGTATTTCAGAGACGAAGAAAATCAGGATGTACTCCTGTTCGTCGACAACATTTTCCGGTTTACGCAGGCCGGCTCAGAAGTGTCCGCATTGCTCGGACGCATGCCGTCCGCCGTTGGCTATCAGCCTAACCTCTCAACCGAAATGGGAGCCCTGCAGGAGCGTATCACCTCTACGAAGCGTGGCTCTATCACTTCTGTGCAAGCCATTTACGTTCCGGCCGACGATCTGACCGACCCGGCCCCGGCCACCGCTTTTGCTCACTTAGACGCAACCACCGTATTGTCACGCCAGTTGGCTGAGCTAGGCATTTATCCCGCGGTCGATCCGTTGGATTCGACGTCCCGTATTCTTGATCCGCAGATTATTGGTGAAGACCATTACAAGGTTGCGCGCGGCGTACAATCGGTCTTGCAGCGTTATAAAGACTTGCAAGACATCATTGCGATTCTCGGTATGGACGAATTGTCCGAAGACGACAAAATGGTCGTGGCCCGCGCGCGCAAGATCCAGCGGTTCCTCTCCCAGCCGTTCCACGTCGCCGAAGCCTTCACCGGAACACCTGGGAAATATGTGAAACTGAAAGACACGGTGCGAAGTTTTAAGGAGATTCTCGACGGCAAGTACGACCACCTGCCTGAGCAGGCGTTCTATATGGTCGGCCCGATCGAAGAAGTGATCGCCAAAGCAGAAAAGATGGGGATAAAAGTCTGAGTCGGAGGCTGCTCTTCCACTCGGGTGACGCGAGAAAGGATTTAACCTTGTCGCCAAGGTCAATATCAGGCGTTCCGGGTCAAACGAGTACTCTTCGGGGGTGCTCGTTCTCCCATTGAGGTTAGAGCAGTCCTCCTGCTTACCTATCGTAAGATCGAAGTAATTGAAAGCAGAACCATGCCTGGAAAGATTCTATTAGAAGTGGTGACTCCGGAAAGGCAGTTGCTGAGTCTGCAGGTGGATGAAGTCATCGCCCCGGGCTCGGAAGGCGAGTTCGGCGTATTGCCGGGTCACTCCCATTTTCTGTCGACGTTGCGCATCGGCGAACTCCGGTATCGTGTTGGTGATAGGACCAACCACATGGCTGTCCTCTGGGGCTATGCCGAAGTAACACCGACCAAAGTCACGATCATGGCCGAAATCGCGGAAAAAGCCGAAGATATCGATGTAAACCGAGCTCAAGCTGCCGTTGAGCGTGCCGAGCAGCGCCTCAAGGCTGGCGGCCTTCCCTCCGAAGTTAAAGAGGCCGAGATCAGTCTCGAAAAGGCGCGCCTCCGCAGGAAGATCGCTGAACGGGCTAGACGCGGGCATACCTGATCCCTCTTCCGTTTCCATCTTCGTTGAAATTCTCCCCAGCGCTACGGTAGCGTATCCTCGATGATTACAGAGTTTGTGATTACCGCCGGAGAACAACCGAAGCGGCTCGATGTCTTTCTCGTCAATCGTGAACGGGATATCTCGCGCTCCGCGCTCCAGCGGTTGATCGACCACGGGCGCATCCGCGTCAACGACCAAGCGGTGAAGCCGAGCCAAAAAATCAAGCCGGGCGACAAGATTACGATGGATATCCCTAAACCCGAGCCGCTGGAGCTCAAAGGGGAAGCCATCCCGCTTGATATTCTCTTCGAGGACGATCATCTTCTTGTCCTCGACAAGCCGGCCGGAATTGTCGTGCACCCAGCCCCAGGTAATTGGACCGGCACGTTGGTCAATGCCTTGCTGCATCATTTTCAGACATTCGGAGGAACCGTCTCAACCATTGGCGGCAAAGAGAGGCCCGGATTAGTACACCGGCTGGACAAGGAAACATCCGGGGTGATGGTCATTGCGAAAACCGATCAGGCGCATCGGCACTTGGCTGCCCAATTCAAACAACACACCATCACTAGGGTTTACGAAGCGGTCATATATGGGGTGCCAAAGAAACGACATGGTTTGATTGAACTGGCGATCGGTAGAGACTCTAAAGAACGAAAGAAGTTCTCTGCAAGAACAGCCCGACCAAAGGACTCCGTGACGGAGTATAGAGTGGATCTTCGGTTCGGCAATATCGCGTCCCACGTGCTCCTCTATCCTCTCACGGGACGAACGCACCAATTACGAGTCCATCTGACATCGCTGGGGCATCCCATTCTTGGCGATCCGACCTACGGAGGAAGGAAAGTGGTCGTGCTCGATAAGACCGAGATCCCTCGCGTTATGCTCCACGCGAGGACACTAGCGTTTCAGCATCCGGCCACCGGGGAGCGACAGGAGTTTATCAGACCCTCCCCAGCCGACATGAAGGCAGTCATGCTGGAACTGGAGCAATTGACGAATCGGCGGACGCCGTCAGGCGGTTGACACACCAGGTACGCCTCGACTAGGACTGCTCTATGCAAACTGCCAATGTTCTCGATGTCATTGGTGGCCTCATCTCTCAGGTCAAGACCTATGCGGCCAAGTTACCTCCCGTCGTACACCTAACAGCCGTGCCGACCGGCGTTAAGCCTACGTTCGCAGCCGTCGAGGAATTCGAGGACATCGTCTCTCGCTTTAGAGGCCAGAGCGTGGGAACTTCCTTCAAGGGGCTGAACGCTTTGCTCGTGGCATCGCTCGAAGCGTTCGAGGCCGGAAATCTCCTTGGTGCCGTCCAGCCGTTGTTGGCAGTGCTCGATCATCTCGATCGGATGCATCATGACAATGAAATTCAGGTAGGACGAATTGACGGAAAACGGCTCGTTGAATACCGTGCCGCACTCCATAAGATCCTGCCCGGAAACAAGCCAGAACTCGATGGCGCAGGAAAAGGCATGTAGGATTCAGTGGCCCATCTTTGGCCCAGAGGCATTGGCTCCTTCGGAGACAAGCTTGAACCGGACCACCGAGCTACAATGCGGGCAGGTGGTTCGAATCGTGACCTCGTCGAGCTGTTCGTATTGATCCTGCTTCAGCCACATGAGTTGAGAGCACTTTGGACAGCTTCTCACTTGCGTTGTCATGGTTTTCCCTTTACACTTGGCCCGCCGAGCGATGAGTTATCGCTGGAGCCTAATTTAGTACAAGATGCCTCACGTCCTCAAGACTCCTGTCACCTTCTCTGAAAAGAAAGAACTCGAGGCCTCGCAGTTACTCCGATTGTTCCATCAGGCACCCTGGGCTAAGGGGCGCACGCTTGAAGATGCCAAGGAAATGCTTCGTCATACTGATGTGGCACTCTGCGCCTGGGATGGGGATCAACTGGTCGGCTTTGGCCGGGTCTTAACCGACTTTGTCTACCGCGCCACGATCTGGGATGTGATTGTGGACAAGGCCTACCAGAAACAGGGTATCGGCACGGAGATTGTTCAGCGAATCCTTAGTCACCCGCGCCTTAAGAAGGTCGAACTTTTTTGGCTCTGTACCAGGAGACCAGGATTTTATGAACAATTAGGGTTCACTTCGCGCGAACAAACCGGAATGGTATGGAGCCGCTCCAAACAAGCCAGGAACGAATAGGCGTCATAATCGAGTAGGTGCTTCGGCAGCGGACAGAAAGTCTCTGTGATTATAGTCAGCAAAACCAGCCGCTAGAAGTACCACTTCACCCCGAACAAGAATGCAAATGACGAAGCGTTCCAGTCGTTGTTGCGAATGCCGTTGACGATGGCGTGGCCGTCGTTTCTCTTGTAGGCCATTTCTCCATTAAGCGCGAGGTGCCTGGTCAGTAAATAGTCCGCCCCACCACCTAAGCGCCAGGCGAACGTATTGCTGGGAGAGATTCTGCTACCGCCCAGTGCGCTGCTCTCTCCAAAGCCATTCACGTTAACGCCCATGCTCATGTTCCCATAGGGAAGAACCGGACCAAGCCGATACGGACGAAATTCAACCGTCGGCAACACGGAAACTGTATCCTGATGTCCAAGGTCCACACCAGGACGTTCTTGTATCATCCCGTGGCGCTCCCATTCCACCATCATGCCGAGCAATAGCCAGCGGTTCAGGCTGATCATTCCTTGAATATTTACCAAGGGACCAATGTCAGTCGCGGAATTCTCCGTCACGGTCTGCGTTACCGGTGCGAATCCGGCCCTCATGCCCAAGACAAACCTGCCGGGTTCGATGCCCCCTTTTTCACTTTTCCACTCTTCAGCGTGTCCGTCGCATAGTCCTATTCCCCCTATGAGTAGCATCAACCTCAGCAGCGCGCGCGTCACAACGGTAAATCGCATTACACCTCCTCCTTCCAGTGGGCCATGAGAGGCATGAGGAATTCGTGGCTGATGGTGGCAAGATCGGTGCCTCCGGAGCATCTAATTGAAGGCGACTCGAAGGGGCCTGGTAATGATAAAGCTGTGGATGCCACTGACGAGATAGGTATCTTAGGACATGAAATTGTCCTTAATACATTCCAGTGTTCCGGTCTTGAACACAAGGCTGTATCTTCAAACCTACACTAGGTTTTTGGGAGACGCTCCCGAAATGGAGCCCCAAGACGAATCATTCTAGCCGGCAGACAAAAGTTGAATCCGTCTCTTCGGCGAGAACAGGACTGAAACGAAGAAGACGGCCGTGGAGAGCAGAACAATAGCAGGACCTGAAGGAATGTCCCAAATCGCGGAGAGAAGAACCCCACTCACCGCACACGACACGCCGATGATGACGGAATACAAAGTTAAAGTCGAGAGACTATGTGTCAATTGGTAAGCCGTAGATGACGGAATCAAGACCATTGCAAAAACCAAGATGGCACCAACCGTCTTGAGTGACACGACGACGGTCAGAGCCACCAACGTAAGGAGCAGGAAGAAAATCCTCCTGGCCGGAATCCCGGAGGCTTCAGCCATCTCCTGATCGAATGCGATGAAATACAGTTCTTTTGAGAACAACAGAAGTAAGCCGAGTACAAGGACCGACAATCCCCCGATTGCCGCCAGTTCCTCAGTGCTTACAGATAACACGCTGCCGAACAAGTAACCGTAAACTTCAGCATTGTACGATTTCATCAAACCGATGAAGAGAATCGCCAAGGCCATAGTCGCAGTGTAGAGTATTCCGATCGAGACATCGAGTTTCATTGTCCCCTTCTCTTCAACCCATCCCGTGATCCAAACCGTCACAAGGCCAAACAGAATCGCCAATGCTAACGGGGGCCAACCCATCAAATAACCTAATGCTACGCCGGCAAACGCGGCGTGCGACGTGCCCGCTCCCGCAAACGCTAGTCCTCGTAACACTACAAACACACCGATAACAGAACAGAGCCCTCCTACCATTGCCGCGGCAAGGAGCGAGCGTTGAATGAAGTCATAGGCGAAAAGGTCCAGCATCAGTGTTACTCGATGATTCAATGGTGATGGTGGTAGTCTTCGACAATAATCATATCGTGGTCGGTAATGACGAGCTCCTTACCATAGACCTGTCGGAGGAGGTCTGGCTTTAAGACATCGGACGGAGGACCGGCGGCGAAGAGGCGGGTCTTGAGCAATACAAGACGGTCAACGCGAGCCCGGATCATGTTGATGTCGTGAGTTATGAGAAGGATGGTCAAGCCCAGCTCCTGGTGAAGGTGCTCGATCAATTCGATTACGTTGTGCTGGGTGGTGATGTCCAGACCGGTTGTCGGATCATCCAGCAAGAGAACCCTCGGCTGCTGAGCCAATGCCCTGGCGATAAACACGCGTTGTTGCTGACCTCCAGATAAGTGGCCCAGCGCTGTGTGCTTATGGCGTTCCATCCCAACATGCATAAGGGCTTCCATGGAGATTTCGTGGTCCCGTCTGGACGGCCGCTTGAAGAGCCCTAGTGCCCCATAGCGTCCCATCATTACAGTCTCCAAGACCGTGACGGGGAAATTTCTGTCGACCACCCCCTTCTGCGGAAGGTACCCGATCTTGGCTCTATGGTGGCAGCGGATCTCATCGCACGCGCAATCGAAAATGTGCAAATGTCCACTGAGAGGGGGCATCAGGCCGAGCACGGCCTTGCAGAGAGTGGTCTTCCCTGATCCGTTCGGACCGATGACACCGACGAACTCGCCCGCGGTGATGGTGAGCGTGATATCTTCCAGCGCGATGACGCCGGGAAATCCGAACGAGGCGTATTCAAATCGAATGATTGGGTCGCGGGATTGTGGCACGAGTCAGACTGCTCCTTCCAGCGATCAGGAGAGTTCTGGTATCACGTACTCTAGCCGCCTTCTAACGCATTGGCTAATTGGAGCACATTATAGCGAAGCATGTCGAGGTAGGTCTCGGTGCGTGGAAGTGCTCCAGGAAGTGTCGTTAGAACGACGACGCGGCCTCCCGATTCTCGTGCTAAAAGCTCCGGCAGTCTTTGGCTGAGTTGGATCTCGGATACTACCACTCTGATTTTCTCCCGTCTTATCAAATCGACAAGTGACTGGAGGTGAAGCGCAGAGGGCTCACTCCCCGGCTGCAATTGAATCGTTCCAGCGATCTGGAAGCCAAAGCGCCCAGCAAAATAAGGCCAAGCTGGATGGTGGGCGACGAACCGCCGGTCTTTCAGGACAGCGACTCGGTTCATCAAGTCTTGGCGCATATCGTCCAAACGCTTCAGGTATGCCCCCTGGTTGGTCAGGTAATCTTGCGCATGCTCGGGATCGACCTCAATGAGAGCTTGGGTAATATGCCGCAGCATAGTGGCCGCGTTCTCTGGATCCATCCACACGTGAGGATTCCCCCGCACGGACCCGCGCTCAAATTCGCCCACATGCGCGTGCTCGTCGTCGATAAGGGGAATACCCCTGGACGTGGTGACCACCATCAAAGATGAACTACCCGCGTTCTTAACGAGGGAAGTGACCCATACCTCTAACCCGATACCAACCTCGAAAAACAGTCGCGCCTTTCTCACGGCGATGAGGTCGCTCGGTTTCGGCGAGTAAGTGTGTTCATTTTCGTACCCGCTCAGGAGCGATGTGACACGGACATGCGATCCTCCCAACTGCTCGGCAAAGTCCTTTAATACCGGTATGGTGACCACTACACTAATCGGTTCGTCCTTGGAGGCGGAATAACTATCCGGGGGTAACGAGAGAAGTTCTCCCCAAAACAAAAAACTTGCTATGACAAACTGAAGACCGGCCTGTGCCATGGGGTCGCGACCGTACCATCGCGATGATCTCCTGTCAATGCGTTGGATTCTGAGTAGAGCAACAACCGTGTCAGAACTTGACCGGGAAGAGGAGTTCGATTAGCGTAGCGGCCCACAACCGTCTCATGCATTCCTCGGAGGCGACAGCATGAAAATAGTGGGATTGATGTCGGGCACGTCTGGCGACGGCGTAGATGCCGCCTTGGTCGAAATTACCGGACGCAAAAGAAGCTTGAGGGCGCTGACATTGGCCGCTCAAACGCTTGCCTATCCCCGATCGCTGCAGAAGCGCATACTTTCGGCTTCATTCGATGGAACCGTCACGGAAATCTGCCATCTCAATGCCTTGCTCGGCGAATGGTTTGCAGATGCCGCTCTCCAAGTCATCCGTCGGGCAAGGTTAAGGCCGTCTGACATAAGTCTGATCGGGTCTCATGGACAAACAGTTCAGCATCTTCCGCACGGCATTGAAGCGCAAGGAGTTGGATCAATCCGTTCGACGCTGCAGATCGCCGAGCCGGCCGTAATTGCAGAACGAACTGGAATTACGACTATTGCAAACTTCCGATCTCGGGATATTGCGGCAGGTGGTCAGGGGGCTCCGCTCACTCCCCTCGCTCATGCTCTGCTCTTAAGACATCCTCGACATGCCAGGTTGATCGTGAATCTTGGAGGGATCAGTAACGTCACCTATGTTCCCCGTAGTGGAGATGAAGGGGCGGTGGTTGCCTTTGATACTGGTCCGGCCAACATCGTACTAGACGGGCTCGTCGCCAAGGTAACCAACGGCCGGTGGCAAATGGACCGGGATGGGAAGATGGCAATGAAGGGCAAAGTGGATTCCCGATTGCTTGGGAAACTCTTGGCTCACTCATTTCTCTCCAAGCGCCCGCCAAAGTCTACGGGCCGCGAAGAATTCGGCCCTTCTTTGGTCGAAGATTTGTTGACTACTCAAATACAGCGACAACTTTCGCTCGAAGATGTACTTGCCACCTGTAGCATGTGGACCGCCAAGGCTATCGGGACATCCAAGCGGTGGATAAAGGGGCCTATCGATGAAGTGGTTGTCGGTGGGGGTGGAGTTCGCAATCGAGCGATCATGGCCCATCTGGCTTCTGTCTTTGCTCCGGTCCCTGTCTCGACCTTTGACGAATTGGGGTGGGATAGCAAGTCGTTCGAGGCGGTCGCCTTTGCCCTCCTCGCCTATCAGACGGCAACAGGCCAGTGGGGGAATATTCCTGCCGTGACTGGTGCGAGCCATCCGGTCCTGCTTGGGACTATCGTCCCTGCGAGACCGGACTGGATTAAAGCGTTTGCAAATGAGCAGTAGGTGAAAGAGACTCTAGCGCTCAGTGTAGGTGTCGTGGTGCTCTTGTGGGTCGGATGGAGGCTTCTGGCGAGGTATGTCCACAAAACACCGGGCAATGACGTAATTTCTCTCATGCCCGAAGCCTTACTGAAGCCAAAACCTTTATTGGAAAAGGAAGAGTTGCACCTTTACAACCTGATCCGTATGGCGGTTCAAGATCATTATTTGGTGTTGGCACATGTTCCTCTCTGGAGCTTCGTGGAGGTGGGAGCGGAAGGCAAGACTCGATGGTCTGTTTTGCGCTACCTTGCCCTAAAGACGGTGGATTTCGCCCTGGTACATCCTGGATCGCGGGAAGTTCAGCACATTGTGCTCTTGACAGAAAATGAAAAGGGGCATGTCGAAGGAGCACAGAGGCATCATGAAATCCAGAAGGTGATGGAGTCAGCAGGAATCAGGGCCACTATCCTTTCCGTCCGTTCAAGATACACCGTAGAGCGTTTAGCACAGATATTGGGTGTCGACGAGACAGAGCTATAACTACCTGCGGGAGAGATCGTCCGTCTCTTCAGCTGATTGAGGTACGGGTTCGGTGCGCGAGGCGTCGGCTTCGATGGCTTTCCTGGCCAACTCGGCTTCAGGGCTTTCCGGATATTGATCCACCACTCGTTCGTACATCATTCTGGCCTTTTCATGATCTTTCAGTCTGCTGTAGATCTGGCCGATTTTCAATGTGGAGGCTGCCTGTTTAGGACTCAGCGGATAGTAGGAAACCACATTGTAGAAGGACTTTAGCGCGTCCTTATGCCTCCCCATACGATACTGGCATTCAGCAACCCAGTATTGGGCGTTTGCAGCGAGAGCAGACTGCCCGTGAAGCTCGAGAAAAAGACGAAACCCAGCGAGCGCAGCCTCGTAGTCTCGATGTTTAAACTCTTCCATCACTCGATCATATAGATGGCGAGACGCGTCGCTAACTTGTGATGGCGCGGCATAGGCCATGCCGAAATACGCACTCAGAGCTGTCGATAAAACTGCAATCTTCAGGAAATGATGCGTCCAAATCCTCATGGCGCGACCTCCCGTTCCTGCTACTTGCGCGCAACGTTCGTTGGAATGTCGCAATCGCCGTGCCACAAAGAACTGTGTCCATAGGGGGACAAACGCCGAAAACCCATTCAATTTAAAAGCATCTCTCGTGATTGAGAGAGGTGAGCATATATCGGGAGAACACAGAAATGTACGGGCGATACGGCGTGCATACCTTGACAGAGTCGAAAAGCCTGTTCCCAAGAGCAGTTTGGAGAAACTGGCCAGTTTCTAGGAGTCTTGCGGAACCCCGAGACCGGGTCAGGCCCTGGAACAACTACACTGGAGCATCCCTGAGGAGAAACCTTGGTTACTGACCTGGCGGATACGACCTCCCTTTTTCCCCGAGCATCGCCAGCAGAGAATCAGGAGTCCGTAGAATGTAATCTCTCTGAACGGGTGGGTATGAAGTGGTGGATTTTCTCTGTAGACCTGAAGATCACCCAACTTGAAGCTGCTCATGACGTTGTCAACATCATTTCCTGGAGGGTGGCCGCGCAACCTCAATTACTTGCGACATGTATTAATCTGCGAGATCGTATCTCCCTAGGTGGGATACGATCAACACGCGGCTATCCACCCGTTTGATAGCTCCCGCGTGACCCAAAGGTGTCGTACGAGAGACTGCACCATGTCCGGTGAGGCTCTCCATTACCTCCCCCAAGCTCCCCCGTGTACGCTCAAGATGCAGTATGCGACAACCGGGAATCTGGCTATTTCGTACTTGCGGGAGTCAACCCTCTATCAGGGATCACTACAGCCATGGCAATCATCATTTCGGTAGTAAGGGAAGGGATCCTGAAAGCCACCCCAAGTCCGTGAGTACTATTTCTGAATGACTTTCCATTTCAGTCGTTTGCTGTCTAATCATGCGGAGCTTCCTCTGCCTGATAAACGATCGAGCGATAGAGCTTATTGGGGAATTGTGACTTCTCCAGACAGTCGCCCCACGCAAAGCCTTGCGGCTCTAGAACTATCGAACGTGGTCTAGTGGAATCCCCAGGGGTCGCAATGGCCACGGAAGCCTCATGTTGGACATTGGAAGATAGGTAACAGTGTAACGAAATTGCAGACCTCATCTACGCGGGTGCTACGAAGGAGTGAAGGCAGAATGCGCAGTGTATCCGGAAGCTTCATGAAATTGGAAACCACTTCCACCCTGTTGCTTGGCGCGATACATCGCGGCGTCTGCATGCCGGAGCAGCTCATCGACTCCGTGATCATCGTGGGGGTAGACGGTAATCCCAATGCTTACGCCAATTGAGATGGATCGGCCCTTTAGATCAAAGCAGGAAGAGATAGACTCAGCTATGCGTTTTGCCACCACGACTATACCTGCTTCCGATAAGACGCCTTCAAGGATAATCGTGAACTCATCTCCGCCCATTCGAGCAACAGTATCAACTTCTCGAACACAGCTCTTTAACCGCTCCGAGACGGCCTTCAGGAGGTCGTCACCGACGTCGTGTCCCATCGTATCGTTGACAGCCTTGAATCTATCCAAATCTAATAGCATGAGGCCAATCGGTTGTTGGAGCCGCTTGCTCCGTGCCATGGCCTGCACCAGACGGTCGCGGAAAAGACTTCGGTTAACTAACCCAGTCAGATGATCGTACTGGGCAAGGTAAGTGAGTCGTTCCTCCGTCCGCTTCCTCTCGATGGCATACCGAACCGATCGGGCCAAGAGTTCAGGGTGCCCTTGGCCTTTGACGAGATAATCTTGTGCGCCTTGTTGGACCGCCTGAAGGGCGAGGGTTTGATCGCTCACACCGCTGAGAACCACAAGGGGAATCGCTGGATTAGTCGCATGGACTTGCCGAACGGTGGGAAGGCCAAATGCGTCGGGGAGGGAAAGGTCAAGAAGAATTGCGTCAAATCGTGTTTGGCCTAAACGAGTAAGGCCTTCAGCAAGGGTCTTGACGTGTGTGATATGAAACTCTTCGACGCTCCATTCCGCAAGCAAGTCTTGAGTCAACCTTGCATCGACGTCGTTGTCCTCAATCAGCAGAACGTTGATCATCGGTCTGATCGCTTGCTAGAACCCCTAGATCCAGGTGGAGTGGGTTCTCTTGAAACAGGCCCAGTAAGCAGTATTCCAAGTTCATTATAGCCAGTCGATCAGGGGGGAGAAACAAAATATTTGAAAACCGACAACGATCTGCGGCCACGAAGTAGTGCCCAAGGCCTTCCAGCGACAAAACAAGTAAATGCCCCCGAACACAGAAGGGATGGGGGTGGAAAGCAATCTCACAGACTGTGCGAAGGGTTTACCCAAACGGCATTCAGCCGATGTGTAACGCCTCAGCGCGCCTCCGAACTTCTTCGGCCTTCTGTTTCTGTCCGAGATTCTCGTAGAGCGATGCAATGTTGGTGTGGAGATGGGACAGTAATTGGCCTAACTGGGCTTCTTGGGCGATAACATTTGCCTCAAGTGCGACTTTCTTTTCTTCACTTCTCCGAAATCTCTCTTCAAGCCGCTGAACAAGTTGGATCCATCCTTTGACCTTCCCTGAGTCAAGTTCAGGGACAGCAGGTAGTGTTTCACCGCGTTCGAGCGATTTTTCAGTTTGGTTCATCCAATTGATAAAAACGAGAAAATCTCCAAGCGTGATCTTGAGAGCGGAAGAAGTTCCTTCTTCTTCAATTACCAAGTCTTCCATGTCAACTCCTTAAGCTAGATTTTGATGAACTAGATAAAAGTCAAGGCCCGTAACTTTGAAACTCCCTGGGCATGCGATGCTTTTTGGCCCTGGGCAGCCACTCCTCGGATTAGGATCAAACGGCGCTGTCCAGTTCGGTGCGCGCCACCTCCTTGTGGGTCCAGCCAAACTGTGAAGGATGAAAGCGAGGTACAAGATCGGGAAATCCATTACTTGATGTTGGTGGAGTAATACTGCCCTAGGTATGGTGTTGTCAACGGGGTAGAATGAAAAATTTGTGCAGAACAAAGACTCTTCTGAGAAGGTGTACGACGGGTCTAACTTACTCTTGCAGGAGGTGGTAGACGATCGGGCTGATAGGTGCCACTAGGCGCCTGCTCTGGACCGATCGCGCCCTCGCAAGCATAGCCGGCTTCAAATGGCCAAAGCAAGGTACGTCCGACCATGATCCCCCGGACATGAATGAACTGGTAGGAGATCCCAAGTTTCTCCGCTTCATCCCGCATGATCGAGAGGCAGCCCTCATAAGAATAAGCTCTTCTAGCCAAGAGGATGGGCTCGCCGGTCTGACTGTGGAAGACGGTAAATGACTCCGCGCAGCCTGTCAGGCACACAACTCCAAATAGAAGGATTTTCCCCAACATGGGACAAATCATACCATAGCAGTGTGCCAAGTTCTTAACTTTATCTTGATAGATGAGACTGTAATGGACATTAGTGCCGGTGCTTGTCAGGCGGTGCTTAGAGAAGTCTTCTTTTCACCATGCGCCCCAGTTTAACCTGGTCTTCCCCCGGCATCCGGATAAATTCTACGCCAAAGCGATGATTCCGGCGCCAACGGACTCTTGCCAATCCGACCGACAGAGAGGGGGAAAGGTCAGGAAAGAGCACTTTCATCTCGATATAGGCACCTGGGGCAACGTCCTGCTTGCTGGTTATGGCACAGCCTGGAACGGAAACATTTAGTACCATCCCTTCTGCAACATACTCGTCGGTAGCAAAGATCACGGGCAAGCGCATTTCAACACGTGAACAATAGCGGAGTTTCATAGAAGTCCTAACACCTACACTCCCATGCTACTCTTGAGACAACTCCAAACTTCCTGAATGGATGGTCAAGGCGACAAATCTGCGTATGGTGACAATAAACGGGATTCCAAGTAACCGCCAGCCCTACGAAAGATGGACAGCTGTCCCATAAACTTTAAATAAAACGATGTGTTGTGTTATCTAAGACCAAGTTATCGAAAGGAGTGCAATGGCACGCTTCATGCCAAGAACTTCTATCCTTCGAGATCAGAATCGGAGGTCCATGGTGATCCGAGATCAACAGCTGAGCAATGAGACACGACGATCAGTCGCAAGGCTTTCTTTCTGCTTGATGGGGATTCTGGGTCTAGGGATAGCTGGAACTGATCTCCCCGCCACAGCGGATACCGAAATATTCCAGTATCTGAGCTTGAATGGTGACATCAACCTGACCAATGTTCCTTCGGAAAAGCATTTCAAAAGAACTCGTCCCGCCACCCTGTATCATCACTCCATTTCCGATACTGAACTGGAAGGAGCTGTAGGGCGGGCTGCCCTCGAATATCGGATTCAGCCGGCCCTCCTTCTGGCGGTCATGAAAGCTGAATCATCCTTCAACCCTATAGTCGTTTCTAGGAGTGGAGCCGTGGGGCTGATGCAGTTGATTCCAGAGACCGCCATTCGCCATGGTGTCAGGAATCTTTATGACACTGAGGAGAATATTACGGGAGGAGCAAAGCACTTGCGTTACTTACTGGATCGCTTTCACGGCAGTCTCCGGCTGGCACTTGCTGCGTACAACGCCGGTGAACGCGTGGTGGATCGTTATGGAAAAATCCCACCCTATAGGGAAACCTCGCTGTATGTAAAAAAGGTAATGGCATACTATCGCGACTACAAGAAGGGCGGATGGGTGTTGCCAGTTTCGAGCGATTACCCGCTAACTCCGAAGGCGAGAAATTTCTAGAGCGTACCTACGGGCAGTCGATCGCACAAGAGATCGCTAGACGGGTTTCTCCGACACATATTCAAGGTACTTCCACAACTGTTTCGCCTCGTTCTCTCCAAAAACCAGAGGCGTATTGTGCGCTGACCCCGTGAAGTACACCTTCACGGTCATTTCATCCTGCCAAGTCTGGACTTCGCAATAGGCTATACTGTCGAGGTTGAGGGCCTTCTTGCCAAGGCGGATATAGTGCATGACGACTCTCCGAAAACGCTACATGGAGGCTATTTCACTTGTAGCCCTCACTTCCAGCGGCAAGACGAAACCCGCTGAGCGTGGGGTTAATAAATACAAAAGGGCACAGAATTCCTTCTGCACCCCGTGATCGAGCGATCAGACCCATTGGTTGCGGGGAGAGGATTTGAACCTCTGACCTTTGGGTTATGAGCCCAACGAG
>JBBILH010000010.1:21629-56590 GCA_037445005.1 Nitrospira sp. | reverse complement strand
AAAACGCCATTCGCCGACACATATCCACACGCAACGCCGAGTACTTCGAGATCGAAGTCGAGAAGCTCGATGCCTGGGCTGACGATCTGAAAGTGGGCCTTGAGCGGGAGATCAAGGAATTCGACCGGCAAATCAAGGAAGCGCGCAAGGCTGCCCTGGCGGCGCTGACGCTGGAAGAGAAGCTCGCCGGCCAGAAACAGATTAAGGCCTTAGAAAGCGAGCGAGGCAAACGGCGCCGGGCCCTGTTCGATGCACAGGACGAGATTGACCGCCGTCGGGAACAGCTGATTGCTGAGGTTGAGGGGAAGCTGCAGCAACAGGTAAGCTCCGAGCAGCTGTTTGCCCTCCGATGGAGCGTGAAGTGATTCCCAAAATGCCCGAAGATTCCGGTGAACTGATCCGACTCCTCAAGGAGGAGGAAGGGGCGACGTTGGAGTTCAAACGATCCACGGGCGAATTGCGAGAAGGGTTGCAGACGGTCTGTCCCTTTCTGAATGGATCGGGTGGAATGGTCCTGTTTGGAGTACGACCGGATGGGAAACCGGAAGGACAGCATGTCACCGATCAAACGCTTCGAGAGGTCGCCCAAGCATTCGACCGATTCGAGCCGCCCGTCAACGTGCCTGTAGAACGCTTGCCGGATAAATCTGGTCGGGAACTGCTCATCCTTCGAGTGCAAGGAACCTCTGACTCAATCCCGTTCACCTATGAGGGGCGTCCGTATGAACGGGTTGGGAGCACGACCAGAAAAATGTCCCAGGAGAAGTATGAACAGCTTCTCCTGGATCGCTCGCATGCGCTTCGACGGTGGGAAAACCAGCCTGCGACAGATGTGCAGATCAAGGATCTCGACCGCGAAGAGATTCTTCGGACGCGTGAATTAGCGATTCAACAGAGACGCATCTCTGCAGAGACCAGCCGGAACATCGGGGACATTCTCGACCGGTTGGGGTTGCGTCGTAACGGAGTTCTGACCCAGGCTGCGCAAGTACTGTACGGCACGAAGTTTCTGTCGCACTATCCCCAGTGCCTGCTCAAAATGGGGCGGTTCCGGGGAACTGAAATTACGGGAGAGATTGTAGACAACCGGCAGGAACACATGCATGCCTTTGCCATGGTGCGCGAGGGGATGGCGTTCCTTGACCGGACACTCCCGCTTGGCGCCCGTTTCCCGGCGGGCCGGATCTTTCGTGAAGATCGGCTTCCAGTACCACCGGACGCGCTTCGAGAGATTCTGCTTAATGCCGTCATGCACCGTGACTATGCCTACTTCGGTAGCCATGTCGCGATCGTGGTGTTCGACGACCGCGTCGAGGTTCGTAGCTATGGCCGGCTGCCTTCCGGCATTACGGTCGAACAACTCTCAGGACCGCATCTTTCCGAGTTGCGGAATCCTCTTATAGCGGAAGCGTTCCACCGTACCGGTGCGGTCGAGATTTGGGGACGTGGCACAAATCGCGTGATCGATGAATGTCGGCGCTACGGTGTGGCGCCCCCCACGTTCGAGGAGCGGCAAGGTTTTCTTGTTGTGACCTTCAAGACCCCAATCGTTGAGGCGCCACAGCTAGAGTCAGAGCTAGAGTCACGGCTAGAGTCGGAGCTAGAGTCCCTGGAGCATCGAGTCTTGCAGGCCTTGAGGAAGGGGCCTATGGCGAAGGCCCCTTTATCCAAGGCGTTGAAGCAGAAGCAAGTGTCCGGACCGCTTCACAAGGCCATTCGAGAATTACTGGCACAGAGTCTCATCGAACGCACCATTCCTGACAAGCCGCAGAGCCGGTTGCAGAAGTATCGGCTGACCGAGGAAGGCGCGAAGGCGCTGAGAACGAAACGGGATTAGCTATGAGCGAACCGACCATCATCTGTCCTTCCTGTAAAACGGAAATCAAGCTCACCGAGTCTCTTGCCGCGCCGTTGATCGAGTCCACTCGCCGCGACTATGAAAAACGTTTGGCACAGAAGGATGCGGATGTAGCCAAGCGGGAGGCTGGGCTACGAGAGAAAGAAGAAGCGATCTCGAAGGCGCAAGAACAGCTCGATGAGCAGGTGGCGGAAAAGGTTCGACAGGAACGGGGCAAAATCGCGGCGGAGGAAGCGAAGAAAGCCAAGCTCGCGTTGCAGACTGACTTGGATCAAAAGGCAAAAGAAGTTGCCGATCTTCAGGAACTTATCAAGGAGCGTGAAGCCAAACTCGCCGAGGCACAGAAGGCCCAGGCCGACCTGCTCAGGAAACAGCGGGAGTTGGACGATGCCAAGCGCGAACTTGAGCTAACGGTGGAGAAACGGGTTCAAGAGGGATTGTCTGTGACTCGCGAGCAGGCCAAGAAAGAGGCGGAAGAAGGTCTCAAGCTGAAAGTGCTGGAGAAAGAGCAAACCATCGCGTCGATGCAGAAACAGATCGAAGAATTAAAGCGAAAGGCCGAACAGGGCTCGCAGCAGCTCCAGGGAGAAGTCCAGGAATTAGAACTGGAGGCTCTGCTGCGTGTGAAGTTTCCACGGGATACCATCGAGCCGGTCCCCAAAGGTGAGCATGGTGGTGATGCACTCCAGCGCGTCGTCGGGCTAAACGGACAGCCCTGCGGCACGATCATCTGGGAATCGAAGCGAACCAAGAATTGGAGTGATGGGTGGCTCGCCAAGCTGCGGGAAGATCAGCGAGCGGCTAAAGCCGAAATCGCCGTCATCGTGAGCCAGTCACTTCCTAAAGAAGTTGAAACGTTCGGGTTGGTCGAGAACGTGTGGGTTACCCACACGAAGACGGTGCTACCACTGGCGCTAACGCTTCGTCACACGCTCATCGAGGTTGCCTCAGCCCGCCAAGCCTCGGAGGGCCAGCAAACCAAGACGGAGATGATCTACCAATATCTGACAGGACCACGTTTCCGGCAGCGGGTGGAAGCGATTGTAGAGGCTTTCTCCTCGATGCAGGAAGACCTCGATAAAGAGAAGAAGGTGATTATAAAGCAGTGGGCCAAACGGGAGGAGCAGATTGATCGGGTGATGCAAGCGACGGCGGGCATGTATGGAGACCTGCAGGGAATTGCAGGAAAGACGATACAAGAGATCGAAGGGCTGGAGATGAAGGCCTTGGAGGCTCCAGACTCTCCACGAAAAGAAACGTTGGAGAAAGAATGAAATTGACTCACCTCCGCATCCATAACTTCCGGTCCTGCCGGGAGCTGTCCTTAGAGATTGGAAACATGCACGCATTGGTGGGCGCGAATAACGCCGGCAAGTCATCAGTACTCCGTGCCCTGGATTTCCTCTTCAACCCAAGCGCGAAGTCGTTGAACGAGGAATCCTTCTGGAACAAGGACACAAGCTTGGAAATCCGCGTGGAAGCCATTTTCACAGATCTTACAGACAAGGAAAAGGAAGGATTGGGCGCCTATCTTAAGGCCGACGGGACATTTCACATGGCCCGCTCGGCCAAAATGGGAACGAGCGGTGAATCCGATTCGGATCAAGGCGAAGACAAAATTGTAATAGGGCAACACTACAAAAAGCCCGAGCCAGAGCCGGAGTGGCTTCAGGATTCGCACATCAACGGCAGCAACATCAAAGAGTGGTGGAAGAAGAAAGAGCAATTGGTTGTAAACGGCGTAAGCTTTGGCGATTTCCTTGGTAGCCCCAAAGAGCCCAAGGTAAATGACTGGAAGGAGAAGGCCAAGGAATTCGTATCAACCCACGCTGACAAGATTCCGATGAAGGACGTTTGGATTGACAATCCTAAGGGCTATGCCAACGTTCTCAAGGGTACGCTGCCCTTCTTCGTCCTTGTCCCAGCGGTTCGCGACGTCACCGAAGAGGCTAAAGCAAGCAAGAGCAGCCCCTTCGGGAAGCTTCTGTTTGCGATTTTAGACACGGTCAAGCAGGAGAAAAAATCCAAGATCGAAGGTATTCTCGCGGAAGTGTCAAAGCAGATGAACCGCAGTGGAGGACCGGAGAGAGTTGATTTGATTGCAGAGACGGAAAAGCAACTGAACAATCTGTTGACCGACTTCTTCTCCGGGTGCGACCTGGAGATTGAATTTCAGACACCGACGCTGGAACTCCTTCTGAGCGCGCCGAAACTCTATGTGGATGACGGCTTCAGAAATGCTGTCGAGAACAAAGGCCACGGTTTGCAAAGGGCGGTCATCTTCACCATCCTTCGACGCTATGCGGAACACATGACCTCTTCGGTCGAGGGTAAAAATCGAAATCTTATCCTCGCTGTGGAGGAGCCGGAACTTTACATGCACCCACAAGCACAACGAACCATACGGCGCGTATTCCGTAGAATTGCCGAAGGCGGAGACCAAGTGTTCTTCTCAACCCACTCGTCCCTTCTTGTAGACGTCGCCTATTTCGACGAAATTATCCGGATGGAAGGCATCTTTGAAACAATAGATGGCAAGAAGACAATGGTCAGCAAAGCATGGCAGTTGCCTATGCCGAAGATGATCATGGACCTCGAATGCAGGCTTCCGCACCTTAAAGGCAAGGCCACGCAGGAATCAATGCGAGATCTGTATTCTCACGCGTACAATCCTCGTCGGAACGAAGGCTTTTTTGCATCCAAGATTGTCCTCGTCGAAGGCCCAACCGAGGAATACAGTCTCCCGATTTATGCCGACGCTCTTTCAGATTGCGCTTTCGACCCGCAAGGTATCAGCGTCGTCGAGTGCGGTGGAAAGGGGTCGATGGATCGCCTTTTTAGGATATTTAACGAACTCCACATTCCTTGTTTCATGCTTTTTGATTATGACAAAGACAACTCTGACAAGGACATCATCAATAAGTCAAAGGAACTTCTTGCTCTCGCTGGCGAAAGTCAGAATGTGCCCTCATCACTCTTGGTTGCAGACCGCGTTGCTTGCTTTCCCAGCAAGTGGGAAACGGACTTGAAATCTGAAATACCTGGCATCGATGCCCTTGAGGGCGACGCGAGGAAGGAACTCGGGCTGAGCAATGATACAGGGAAGCCATTGATTGCGCGCTATATCGCACGCAAGCTCATTTCCAAGAGCCCTCCAGTAGTCCCTCCAAGTCTGAAGAACATCATCGAGAAGGCAGTTAAGGTCACATGGGGGAAGAGCTGCTTACAAGTGCCAGCCTCACCCGTGGCTACTCCTGCTAGCGTGGTAGGAGGCGAATAGGCACAGTGGCTAATCAACAGACGAAACTCGAGCTTACCTGGATCGGGAAGGAGAACCGGCCGAAGCTGGAGCCGCGCATTCTGTTGGAGGACCCGGGAAAGACTTACCATGCCCCGCATCGAGTCACCAACCACGACATCTTCGATAATCGCCTCATCTTCGGCGACAACCTGCTCGCCCTCAAAGCACTTGAGCAGGAGTTCACGGGCAAAATCAAGTGCATCTACATTGATCCGCCGTACAACACTGGCAGTGCATTCGAGCATTACGACGACGGGCTTGAACATTCCCTGTGGCTCACATTGATACGTGCCCGCTTAGAACTTCTTTGGAAACTACTATCCAACGATGGCTCCTTATGGGTTTCAATAGATGATTATGAAATGCCATATCTTCGCGTACTAATGGATGAGGTTTGTGGGCGTAGTAGCTTTGTGGCTACAAATATCTGGCAGAAGAGATATTCACGTGAAAATCGTGAGGCGATTGGCGATGTTCACGAGTACTTGCTGGTCTATGCCAAGGATGTCGGACGGTTTAAGGAGATTCGGAATCGTGTCCCAATCACTGAAGAACAAGCTAAAATTTATAAGAATCCAAACAATGATCCGAAGGGGAGATGGCGTGGAATTCCGATGACCGCACAAGGTTATCGGCCGAATCAGATGTATCCCGTCACTACCCCAACTGGCGTCGTCCATCATCCACCAGAAGGACGCTGCTGGAGTACGATTGAGTCTGAATTTCTGAAACTTCGAGATGAAGGCCGTATCTGGTTCGGTAAAGATGGAAACTCCCAGCCGAACATCATTCGCTATCTCTCTGAAGTTGAGGGAATGGTTCCTTGGACCTGGTGGCCAAGCGACGAAGTAGGACATACAGATGAGGCGAAGAAGGAGATTCACGAATTATTTGGGAAGGTCGATGCATTTGACACTCCTAAACCAGAACGACTAATCGAAAGGGTTCTACAGATCGCTTCAAATCCCGGCGACTGGGTTCTCGATTCCTTCGCCGGCTCGGGTACAACAGGTGCTGTCGCCCACAAAATGGGGCGGCGCTGGATCATGGTTGAATTAGGTGAGCACTGCCACACGCATATCATCCCGCGACTCAAAAAAGTCATCGACGGAGAAGACAAAGGCGGCATCACGGAGGCAGTCGGTTGGAGCGGCGGCGGGGGATTCCGCTATTACCACCTGGCTCCGTCGTTGCTGGAGAAAGACAAGTGGGGCAACTGGGTCATCAACAAGGCCTACAATCCGACGATGCTGGCTCGGGCCGTCTGCAAGCTGGAAGGATTCACCTACGCCCCGAGTGACACGGTCTATTGGCAGCACGGACATTCAACCGAACGAGACTTCATTTACGTCACCACGCAGAACCTCAGCCACGATCAGTTACAGGCTTTGAGCGATGAAGTCGGTGAAGGGCGCTCGCTCTTGGTGATGTGCGCTGCCTTCCGCCTGCCTGCCGCGCCTGCCCGCACTGGTACAAGTGGGTCGCGGGGCACCGCGGCGCAGGCAGGTGGGAAAGCCGATCGCTATTCAAATCTGACAATCAAGAAGATTCCTAAAACGGTTCTCTCCCGCTGTGAGTGGGGGCATGACGACTACAGTCTGAAGATTGAGAATCTGCCGAAGGCGCCTGCCTGTGCGTCGCACGCAGACAGGCCGACTCCGCCAGGGCAACAGGATTTGGAACTGGGGGAGCCATGATTCGGAAGCGAACGGGAGCTGTGAACCAAGGTCCCTTGCTCCAAGACATTCGCCGTTTGATCGAGGAGACTCGATCCGCCGTGGCGGTTACGGTGAATGCTGGATTGACGTTGTTGTATTGGCAGATCGGGAGGCGCATCCGGCAAGACATTCTCAAGCACAAGCGCGCGGCGTATGGCGAGGCAATTGTCTCGACGCTGTCGAGACAATTGGCGCCGGAGTTCGGCCGGGGTTTTTCCGCACAAGCGCTTCATCATATGGTGCGGTTTGCCGAGACCTTCCCCAATCAGGAGATTGTCTCCACATTGTCGCGACAATTAGGATGGAGCCATTTCAAGGAAATCCTGTACCTGAAAGATGACCTCAAACGCGACTTCTATGCCGAAATGTGCCGGATGGAGCGCTGGACTGTCCGCGCGCTGCGCCAGAAGATCGGGGGCATGCTCTATGAGCGCACCGCGTTATCCAAGAAGCCCACCACACTCATCCGAAAGGAGTTGCAGGCATTACGTGCGGCGGATACGTTGACGCCGAACCTCGTGTTTCAAGACCCCTATCTGCTCGACTTCCTGGGGCTGAAAGACACCTATAGCGAAAAAGATTTAGAATCGGGACTGCTGCGAGAGATCGAACGCTTTCTGCTCGAACTGGGCGCAGGCTTTACCTTTGTCGAGCGGCAGAAACGTATTACGCTCGACGGAGACGACTACTACATGGACCTGCTCCTGTATCACCGCCGGCTACGACGGTTGGTGGTGATCGAATTGAAGCTGGGCGACTTCAAGCCTGCCGATTCAGGGCAAGTCGAGATCTATCTCCGTTGGTTGGACCGTCACGAGCGTCTGCCAGGCGAGGAGTCGCCGCTGGCGATCATTCTCTGCGCTGGGAAAAAGCATGAGACGGTCGAATTGCTGGAGTTGGAGAAGAGCGGCATCCGTGTGGCCGAATATCTGACTGAGCTGCCGGCACGACACATCCTCAAAAAGAAACTCCATGCCGCGATTGCTCACGCAAGACATCGCCTAGAGCACCATCCTCCTGATCAGACCGAGAGTCCAATGCGATGAACCGCCACGTTAATGCCATAGCCGGTCGGCTGAGCCTCCGACCTCCGCAACGGGAGTCGCTGGAAATTCTCGACCGGGTTACGGAGATCGTCCCTCCGAAGAAGAACGCTGACTTGAATACGGCCCTCGCTGCAATCAAGAGCGAGTTCCCCACCGTCACTGACTTTGAACGGGAGTTTCCGTCCCTCTGCTTCGCCCTCGCCACCGGCGTCGGGAAAACCCGCCTTATGGGCGCGTTCATCAGCTATCTGCATTTGGCTCATGGCATCGATCATTTCTTCGTGTTGGCGCCAAACCTAACAATCTACAACAAGCTGATTACCGACTTTACGCCCAACACGCCAAAGTATGTGTTCACCGGCATTGCTGAATTTGCGACGGACCCGCCGACGATCATCACCGGAGATAACTATGAATCAGGCGTGGCGGCTCGTCTGACTTCACTCCCCGGCTTCGGTCAAGAGGTCCACATCAATATCTTCAATATCTCGAAGATCAATTCAGAAGTACGTGGAGGCAAAGCACCAAGAATCAAGCGCCTCTCCGAGTACATCGGTCAGAGCTATTTCGAATACCTGGCCGGCCTCGATGATCTCGTGCTGATCATGGACGAGTCCCATCGCTATCGAGCTTCGGCCGGTGTCCGGGCGATCAATGAGTTGAAGCCGGTGCTTGGCCTGGAACTGACTGCCACGCCATTCGTGGAATCGTCTAAGGGCCCCGTGCCGTTCAAGAATGTGATCTACGACTACCCTTTAGCGAAAGCCATGGCCGATGGCTTCGTGAAAGAACCGGCCGTCGTGACGCAGAAGAATTTCAACCCTGGTCAGTTTGGCTCTGCCGAGCTAGAAAAGATCAAACTTGAAGATGGCGTGCGGGTCCATGAGAACACCAAGGTCGAATTAGAGACCTATGGTCGTCAGACTGAGCAACGCACGGTCAAGCCGTTCATGCTCATCATCGCCCGCGATACGACCCATGCCGGCCAACTGATGCAATTGATTCAGTCGCCCCAGTTCTTTGAGGGCCAGTACAAAGACAAAGTCATCCAAGTGGACTCCAGCAAGACCGGGGCGGAAGAAGACGAAATGGTCCAGCGCTTGCTGGCCGTTGAAAGTTCTGATGAGCCGACGGAGATTGTGATTCACGTCAACATGCTCAAAGAAGGGTGGGATGTGACGAATCTCTACACGATCGTCCCGTTGCGAGCGGCCAATGCCAGAACGCTCATTGAACAATCGATTGGCCGAGGTCTCCGCCTTCCCTATGGTCGCCGTACCGGGGTTGTGACCGTAGACCGGCTCAACATCATCGCGCATGACCGATTCCAAGAGATTATCGACGAAGCCAATAAACCGGACTCCGTGATCCGGTTGACTCAGGTCATTCTGGACCCGGCCACGGATTTGCAGAAGACCCGCACGGTGGTCGCCACCTCAAAGATCGAGGAACAGTTACACGGTGCATCGGTGACTGGTCCCATTGGTGGATCGCCTCAAGCGGCCGCCATCTTTGCCGGCGAGACGGAACGAGTGATCGCGCAGGCTGCCTACAAAGAGATTCAGAAATACGAGAACCTTCCTTCCTCACAGGATCTTCTCAAGCCGGAGATCCAGGCCAAAATTGTCGAAGAGGTCAAGAAGGCTGCGTTGCCAAGTCAGCAAGGTTTACCGGGCATGACGACCACACCAGACATTGCCGCCGTGGTCAAAAAGACGGCCCAGCTGGTGGTGCAACAATCGATCGATATTCCGCGCATTCTCGTTGTGCCGAAAGGCGAGGTCACCACGGGCTTTCATGCCTTTGCGCTCGATTGTTCGAGCATCCACTATCAACCGGTCGAACGAGACCTCCTCATCCAACACCTTCGGACCCATGAGCAGGAGACGTTGAGTTACGGTGGGCAAATGCAGCCAGAACAACGGTTGGAAGATTATGTGGTCCGGGGTCTCGTCGATTTCGATGATATCTCCTACGATGAGCACTCCGATTTACTTTACGACCTTGCTGGTCAGCTCGTGAAACATCTGTATTCGTACCTGAGCTCACCAGAGGATGTCAGGAATGTTTTGATCTACCATCAAAAACAGCTGGCCGCGTTTATCCACGCGCAAATGCAAGCACACCAGTGGGAGAAGGCCACCGGCTACGATGTCGTGGTCAGCAAGGGCTTCACTGACTTGAAGCCAAGTGCGTACACGGCCAAACATGGCGAGGTGGTTCAAGACTTCCGTCAGACCGTCGTGAACCCATCTCGAATTTCACAGATGCTCTTTGGCGGATTCCAGCGCGGGCTCTATTCGGTTCAGAAGTTCGATTCCGACACCGAGCGACGCCTGGCCGTCATTCTCGATCGAGACTCGCTAAAGTGGTTTCGTCCGGCCTCAGGGCAATTTCAGATCTCGTACAAGCTCGGTGTGTCACATCATGACTACCAGCCTGACTTTGTCGCTGAGACAGCTGACTGTATCTACATGCTGGAACCCAAAGCCAAGAACGAGATGACTTCGCCGGATGTGCTTGCCAAGAAGGAGGCAGCCGTCACCTGGTGCAATCGCGCCACGACCCACGCCCTCAGCAACGGCGGCAAACCGTGGAAGTATGTCCTTATTCCACACGACGTGATTGCTGAGAACATGACCCTGGCGGGGTTAGTCAATCAGTTTTCAATCGCCTAAGACTCCATAGAAATCCGGGGGGTCTTGGCTTTGCACCACACTTCCCCGTTTCTCTCTCCCTCCGAAGCGGGCAGGGAGGATTCAGGTCGGCCGGCGGCTATGACGGTCGGCATGGCGCGGAGCCCTGGTCGCGGGAGCGACGGCGAAGTCTCTTCTATTTCGGAACTCCGAGCCCTCCGAGGAGCGGGAAGAGCGCGTCTTCGCCGGGGCCGTTTCCGTTGCGCAGGTCAGACCGGATGTCGTCGAAGAGCTGAGCGGCCTCCGGTCCGAGTGAGCGGATCGTTTGCTCCAGACGGCCGGACATCAGTTCCTGATGTATCTGCGCGTCGGTGAGTCTACCCGCCTTGATCTGCTGATCGAGCAGGCGCGAGAGCTGCTCCATCTTCTTGTGGAGTTCCGGGGGGAGCGAATTGAGAATACTGCCCGCCGTCTGGGCCTGGGCGGGTGATACGATGCACAGTGTCGTTGCGAGAATGATCCAGCGGGTGACCTGTTTCATGCCGTCCTCCTGGTCATCTGTCGGCCAGTAGAGTATTGCAGGATCCTCGACTGCCTGGTAGCAAAATTAAGATTGAGTCTTTCGGCTTTCGTGTGGGTCACGAACGGATCGGCTTGAGGCCGGCACTGACGTCGCTCGTTAAGCGGAAACCCGCGAGTCTGGTCCGGGGCAAGGAAAACCGGAACCGACTAGGGAGGCGCGATTGTTTCATCGCGCCCGAGGCAATTCCAGAAGGGATTCGCCGGAGCAGTTCTCGGACGGATCGCTTCGGAAGAGCTCTAGAATTGCGTCTCCAGGCTGGAGGGGGTCTTGTTCAACACCGTGGCGGCGGCGCGCGAGAGGGCGGCGTCGTGCCGGTGGTCGAGGGAGTAGATCCGGAACTGGACCAGCCTGGTCGGGAGCAGATCGAGAAACTCCTCGAGCGGCTCGGTCGACACCTGTTTCGTACCGGGATCGTAGACATAGAGCGGGTTGCCTCGCCGGTCTTTGGGGTCCGGGCGGGGGTCGAGCGGAGCCATGTCGACGCGAAACTCGATTTTCTGAAGGGGCTGCGGCAACTCTTTCGTGATCTGCTTGGCGAAGTGCTCGTGGCTGGGGAAGTCCATGCCGCGCTCCTGTCCCTTTTCCTTCAGCACCGTGCTGTAGGCCATCTTCCACTTCACATCGCGGTCCAGAATTCTGCCCCATTCGTCGCTGAGCCGTCTCTCCGTCGCGTGCCGTGATCGCTTCCAGCCTCTGACCTGCTCCAGCAGCGACCAGTCGGTGAAATGCAGATACTCGTCCATCTTCTTGCGGGGATCGTGAGGAAACAGCAGTTTCATCGTTTCGCCGAAGATGTCGCGCAGATGAATGTCGATCGCTCTTGTCGTCCGATGGAAGTAGACGTTCGAATAAAGGTACATGCGGGTGTTTAGAAACATTTGGAGAGCCGGCAAGCCCGTCTTGTGGATGGTGAACCCCTTATCCGTAATGATGGTGTAGTGGATGAGCCTTGTCAGATCGACAGGGCCGACGGCGACGCCGCACATATAGGAGTCCCGCAGGACATAGTCGAGGTTGTCCGCCGTGTAGCTGCCGGAAATCACGGGTTGCAGCATGTTGAGCCAGCGAGGCAGGCGGGAGTTGTCCTTGCCTTTCTCTTTCAAAATGATGTGCGCGATCTGGTCGGGATCGAGTTCCTCGCTCTTGGCGAACGGGCCGGAGGGGCTGCGGCGGATCTTCTTGATGATCGATCCAAGATGGTCGCGGATGATGATCTGGCCGAGCCGCTCGTGACTGGCTCCGAAATCGTGGAGAAAGTTGTCGTCGAAGAAATGGCAGAAGGGGCCGTGTCCGATGTCATGGAGGAGCGCGGTGACACGCAGGAACTCCTCTACGTAATGCGCGGACGGCGCATCCGGCGCCGCTTTCTTCAAGAAGGGATACAGGTGGCGGGCAAAATGGCCGGCCACGTGCATTGTGCCGAGCGAGTGCACGAACCGCGTATGTTCTGCGGAAGGATAGACCCAACGGGCGCTTTGGAGCTGATAGATGTAGCGCAGGCGCTGTACCCATGGCGAATCGATCAAGTCCTTCTCGGTCCGTTCATGGGAGTCCGCATTCGCGTAGGGGACGGTAAACGACACGTATTTGTGGATGGGATCGGCGATGAGGGCCGAGCCGTCGTAAGGAGCGTTCGTCTGGCGTGTGGAGTCCGGCGGCGTCACGCCGTCATCTTAGCGCAGCGGATCGGCGGGCGGCAACGGTTCAGGATGATGAGCGGCCTTGTGTCGGCGGTGTTTTCTTACGAGATAGAGCGTGAACGGGTAGGCCAGGAGCGCCGTCACGACGCTCAAAACGATGCCGCCGAGGATGAACGGCACGGCATACGGCATGACCTGGTGGTAGATGGCCTGGAAACTGAGATCGTCCCAATTGAAGGCGGGCGCATCGTCGCGGCCAAGCATGAGGGCGCCGGTCCAGTACGTCGCGCCGAGAATCGGGACGACGGTCCAGGGATTGTTGACGAAGGCCCCGGCCAGCAGGGCGATGAGATTCAACCGCAGCGCCCAGGTGGAAAAGCCTACCAAGGCCATGTGGAGTCCATAAAAAGGACAGAAGGCGATTGCGACGCCGACGGCAAAGGCGAGCGCGGTCCGCTCGGGCGATTCCTGGAGGTGAAGGACTTGTTTGAGGAGTGAACGGAATGATCCGATGGCCATACGGTCAGTCCGATACCTTGTGAAAATGGACGTAACTCGTAAGCGGGAGCCGGCGAAGCGCTCCGGCTTCGTCGCGCAACCGGATGCCCTTCCGCTTGGGGCGTATGACGCCGATGCAAGTCAGGCGCAGGCCCGGTCTTGCAGCAACCCGCGCCAACCGGCGCGACTGCGAGGGAGGCACGGTGAACAGCAGTTCGTAGTCTTCGCCGCCTTGCAGAGCCAAGGTTGACGAATCGGTTCGCGTCGCCGCCGCATAGGCCCGCAAGGCCGAAGAGATCGGCAACGCGCCCGCGTTGATTTCAGCCCCGACCTGGCTTTGTTCACAGATGTGCCGGAGGTCGCCGGACAACCCGTCGGACAGGTCGATTGCAGCGGTTGCAAGGCGGTGCCGGCTCAAGAGTTGGCCCAAGCGGCAATGGGCCGCAGGACGGCGATGGCGGGCTATCAAATATCGGCGGGCGGCGGGGGCAAGCCCCGGCGCGGGTTTCCGATCCCTGCGGGAAAGCAGGCGCAGTCCCCCCAATGAATCGCCGAGGGTGCCGGTGACGTAGATAAGATCGCCCACGCGCGCGCCGCTACGGAGCAGGGCGCGTCCGGCCGGCACGCTGCCCGTCACCGTCAGGCTCACGAACAAACCACTTGCAGACGCGGAGGTATCCCCGCCGATCAGGGAGACGCGATAGGGACGGCATGCCGCCATGAGTCCTTTGTAGAGACGGAGGATGCGGGATCGGGTGCATGACGCGGGAATAGCCAGTGCGACGAGAAGGTGTTCGGGGCGCGCGCCCATCGCGGCCACATCGCTCAGGTTTGCGACGGCGGCCTTGTATCCTACGTCTTCGATGGAGGCGGTGGCGAGGTCGAAGTGGATGCCTTCGGCCAAGAGATCGGTGGTGAGGACAAGGTGACGGCCGGCCCGGGGCGCAGTCACGGCGGCGTCATCTCCGATGCCGCGCACGGTCGAGGCGCTTGCCCGGCCATGCCGACGCCGAAGCGTATTGATCAGCTCGAACTCGCGGAGCGACGAGCCTGCATGACTCCGGACGGTGGACGCCATTGGCCTACTGTGAGCAGCGGGTCGATACGGCCGTCATTGCGTAGCATGCACGGAGGCGGCTCGTCCCGGCGTTGCACGTCGCACAGGCTGTGTTGGGCTTTGTTCCTGAGGCGACTGCGGCTTAGTCTGCCGCCGCTTGGACGGCGGTGTTCGGCGCAAGGCGACCTTCATCACGTCGTCCATGGTGTCGGCGAAGACCAGTGAGATCCCCTTGAGAATGTGTTTGGGAATTTCGTCCAGGTCTTTCTTGTTGCGCTTGGGAAGAATCACGGTCGTCAGCTTTGCCCGCTTGGCGGCCAGAATCTTCTCTTTCAATCCGCCGATCGGCAGCACGCGCCCGCGGAGCGTGATTTCGCCGGTCATGGCCAAATCGCGTCTGGCCGGCACCTGCGCCATGGCCGAGGCGATGGCCGTGGCCATGGTAATGCCGGCGGACGGGCCGTCCTTCGGGATGGCGCCGGCCGGCACGTGAATGTGGAGGTCCTGCTTGCTGAACATGTCGGGGTTGATGCCGAGCGTTTTCTCGCGCGACCGGACGTAGCTGAGCGCCGCCTGCGCGGATTCCTTCATGACGTCGCCCAGATGGCCGGTGAGCGTCAATCCGCCCTTCCCCTTCATGACCGTCGCCTCAATATAGAGGACGTCGCCGCCCGATTCGGTCCAGGCGAGACCGGTGGCCACCCCGATTTCGTCCTTTTCCAGTTCGGATTCCGGGAGGAACTTCGGCACACCGAGGTACTTGTGGAGGTTGCCGGGATTGACCGGGAAACCGAGTCCCTTGCCTTCGGCGACCTTCTTAGCGACCTTGCGCATGACGTTGGCGATTTCCCGCTCCAGATTTCTCACGCCGGCTTCTCTGGTGTAGTTCGTGATGACCTGGCGGATCGCCGGCTCGGTGATCTTGATGTGTTTTTCGGTGATCCCGTGCTCGGTGAGCTGACGTGGAATGAGATAGCGCTGGGCGATTCCGAGCTTTTCTTCCTCCGTGTAGCCGGGGATCTCGATGACCTCCATTCTGTCCCGGAGGGCCGGTAGAATCGGATCGATCAGATTCGCCGTGGTGATGAACATCACCTCCGAGAGATCGAAGGGCACGCCCAAATAGTGATCGGTGAACGTGCTGTTCTGCTCCGGATCGAGCACTTCGAGCAAGGCTGCCGAGGGATCGCCCCTGAAGTCCATGCCGACCTTGTCGATTTCGTCGAGCATGAAGACCGGATTGTTGGTGCCGGCTTGTTTCATGCCTTGGATCATGCGGCCCGGGAGCGCGCCGACGTAGGTGCGGCGGTGGCCTCGGATCTCCGCTTCGTCGCGCACGCCGCCGAGGCTGATGCGCACGAACTCACGGCCCAGCGCCCGGGCGATCGATTTGCCGAGCGAGGTCTTTCCCACGCCGGGAGGGCCCACGAAACAGAGGATCGGGCCCTTCATCTTCTCCTTCAGCTTGCGCACGGCCAGGTATTCGAGAATCCGCTCTTTGACCTTTTCGAGGTCGTAATGGTCCTCGTTGAGGACTTTGTGCGCCGCTTTCAGATCCAGGTTATCCTTGGACTTCTTGGACCAAGGGAGTTCCACCATCCATTCGAGATAGGTGCGGACGGTCGCCGATTCCGCCGTGTCCGGGTGCATCTTCTCCAGCCGCTTGAGCTGTTTCTCGGTCTCCTTCAAGACTTTCTCGGGCATCTTCGCGTCTTTCATGCGCTTGCGGAATTCGGCGACCTCTTCCGTCCGTTCGTCGAGCTCACCCAGTTCTTTCTGGATGGCTTTCAGCTGTTCGCGCAAAAAGTATTCGCGCTGCGTCTTGTCCATCTCCCCCTTGGCCTGCGCCTGGATCTTCTGCTGCATGGACAGGACGTCGATTTCCTTCGCCAGAATCTCACTGACGTTTCGCAGGCGCTTGACCGGATCGGTGATCTCCAGCACGGACTGGGTCAGTTCGACTTTCAGCCCAAGGTTGGAGGCCACCATGTCCGCCAGCCGCGCGGGATCTTCGAGGTTTTCGATGACGACCATGACGTCGGGAATGAGAACCTTGCCGAGGCTCACGATCCGCTCGATCTGTTCCTTGACCGTCCGCATGACGGCCTCGACTTCCAGATGGGAGCCGCTGACCTTGGCCTCTTGCAGTTTATCGATCCGCACCGAGTAGTAGGGTTCGGTCTGGATATAACCGGAGATCTTGGCCTTCGACAGGCCCTGGACGAGGATTTTGATCCGTTCGTCCGGCAGCTTCAGCATCCGCATGATGATGCCGACCGTGCCGATCGTATGGATGTCCTCCGGGGCCGGATTCTCGACATCCAAAGCCTTCTGTGTGGCAAGGAAGATCATCCGATTGCCCGCGAGAGCCGCTTCGATGGCCTTGATCGACATCTCGCGGCCGACGAATAACGGCAACACCATGTAGGGAAAGACCACGATGTCCCGGACCGGCAGCAACGGGAGTTGGTCGGGAATCTCTACGTTTTGAGGGGGTGTCAGATCCTGTTCGATTGAATCGCTCATGGACTGGTTCTCAGCTCCGGTGTGGTACAAACGTTGCGGTGTTAATGAAACAGCCGACCGATTCGGCTTAGGCTCTGTGAGCCCGGAGGCGCCGCGATGATTTGGCGGGGGCCATGCGCTCCCGAAGGTACTCTCCGAATTCCGAACCGAGGGACGGATTCTTCAAGGCGAATTCGACGGTGGCGATAAGGAACCCCAGCTTATCTCCCGCATCATAACGGCTGCCTCGAATTTCCTGCGCATACATGGGTGCGGCTTTGGCCAATTCCTTTAAGGCGTCGGTCAGTTGAATCTCTCCGTTCTTTCCCGGCCTGGTTTTCCGCAAGATCGGGAATATCTCGGGCGGGAGTACATATCGACCGATGACGGCCAGATTCGACGGGGCGTCCGCCGGAGACGGTTTCTCGACAAGGTCGGCCACTTCGTACAAGTGCTCGCCGATAGGACGCGGGGACACGATTCCGTATCGACTGACCTCCTCGCGCGGCACTTCCTGCACACCGAGGACCGCGCCATTGCGCTTCTTATAGGTGTGGATCAACTGCGCCAGTCCGGGAACGTCGGCATCGATGATCTCGTCGCCGAGAATGACGGCGAAGGGCTCGTCGCCGATCAGCCGCTGCGCGCAGAGAACCGCATGGCCGAGCCCAAGCGCTTCGGATTGCCGGACGTAGCAGAAATTGGCCAAATTGGAAATGTGACGGATCTGACTGAGCAACTGCGCCTTGCCGTTTCCCTTGAGGTTCTCTTCCAGTTCGACCGATCGGTCGAAGTGGTCTTCGATCGCCCGCTTGCCCCGCCCGGTGACGACGATGATGTCCTCGATACCCGCCGCGACCGCCTCTTCAACGGCATATTGGATGAGCGGTTTATCGACGAGCGGGAGCATCTCCTTCGGAGAGGCTTTTGTCGCCGGAAGGAAGCGGGTTCCCAAGCCGGCGGCGGGGATGACGGCCTTGCGCACGTCCGAACGTCTCATGCGGCGATACTATGTGATGGGGTATGTGAAGTCAAGAAATGCACGAACTCACGAACGTCTCGTCGCGACGGACGAATCGGCCCAAATCCGCTTTACATTGAACGACTTGCCCAATATAATCCGGGAGTTTCTCTCACCGGTCTTCGCAACGCCTGATGGATCTGCGCCAAGCGCGTCCGCATGTGGTAACACAAGCCGTTGGGGCCGCGGTCATCGCCGGCCTGGGCGATGCGTCGACGGCGAGAAGCGTCCTAACGGCTGGGCTCATGGTACGACCGGGCAAGGGCGGCTACGCTCTCCTCGTGTTGTGTTTCTATGGATGGAGCACTGAATTTGTGAGGGGGGCATTCCACTCAGCCGGCTGGTACTGGCCGCTGGCGGTGTTGACGGTTCTGGCCTATGGGCTGCTGTTGATCGCCGATGTTTCGGCGCAGCCTGACGGCGTGAAGGTTTCCTCAATCGACATTCGCGGCAACAAGCGGATCGAGTTGTCGGCCATCGCCGGTCGTCTAACGTTGAAACCGGGGGATCCCTATACTCCGGAGAACATCCGCGGTCAGATCAAGATACTCTATGAAACGGGGTACTTCGACGATGTCCAGGTCGAGACGCAATCGACGCCGCAGGGAACGGCTCTTGTCTTCAAGGTTCACGAAAAGCCGTTCATCATCGACATCGTGTACGACGGCAACGACAACCTGAGCGAGGACAAGCTTAAGGAAAAAACCACGATCAAGAGCCAGGCGTTTCTGGACCAGCAACAGGCCAAGGAAAGCGCGGAGAAGATCCGGCTGGCGTATCAGGACGACGGTTACTACAACACGGAAGTCATTCCGATCCTGCAGACGACTGAAGAGGACCGGATGCGCCTGACGTTCTTCATCAAGGAGGGCGAACGGGCGAGGATCAAGACCGTCAACTTCGAGGGGTTGCGGTCGGCGTCGAAAGATGAGTTGCTCCGGGTCATGGCGACCAGGGAATGGGTTCCTTGGTACGGGCTGATCACGCAGTTGAAGTTACCCTCTTTCGTTTCCGATGCCGGCACCCTGAAGCATGAGGAAATGGGGAATGACATCGAGCGAATTAAAGAGGTGTTGGCGAACAAGGGGTTTCTGAACGTGCAGGTCGGGTACCCGGCCGTGGAGTTGAGCGAGGATAAGAAATGGTTCACCGTGACCTATCCGGTCGTGGAAGGCGAGCCGTTCACGGTAGCCAAGGTCGAATTTCGCGGAAATACCGTTTTCGAGGACGCCGAACTGCGGGAGAAAGTCCTTATTAAGGACGGAGAAATCTTCCAGCGCCAGAAGATCCGGGACGAGGTCACGCGGCTTACCGACCTTTACGGAAGCCGGGGCTATTCCTTCGCCGAGGTAAATCCCTCGGTCAACCCGAAGTCGGACGAGGGCACGGCGAGCATCATCTTCGCCATCAAAGAAGGGGAGATGATGCGGATTCGTCAAATCAACGTCTACGGGAACGACAAGACCAAAGACAACGTGGTGCGGCGGGAGATCCGCCTGGACGAACAGGATGTGATCGACACGCCGTCGCTCAAACGGAGCTACCAGCGGCTGAACAACCTGAACTTTTTCGAGACCGTGGAGATTCTTCCCGAACAGGTGGAGAAGGACAAGGTCGATCTCAACGTGCGGGTCAAAGAGAAGCCGACCGGGCAGTTCAGCATCGGCGGCGGATTCAGCACTCTGGATCAACTGGTCGCGATCGCCGACATCACCGAGGGTAATTTGTGGGGAAACGGTTGGATGGGCCGCATCCGGGGCCAGCTGGGCCAGTTGCGGACCGTCGGATTGATCACGTTCCGCAATCCCTATCTGAATGATTCGCTGACGTCCCTGACCGTCGACGTCTTTTCGACGCAAACCAATTATCTCTCCTATTTCGAGAGAAAAGCCGGCGTGAACGTCACGTTCGGCCGGTGGTTGTCCGAGTACGTCACCGGCAACGTGACGCTCGTGGCCGAAAGCCTGCGGTACAGCGACCCTGAGCCGGGCTTGTGCCCGGACATCTTTCCGCTGATCTGCAGCCAGTTAGGCAGTCAGAGCACGACCGGATTGCGCGCCGTCATCGCGCGGGACACCAGAGACTACTTCCTCGATCCCAGAAACGGCTGGCGTACGAGCATCGGCGGCGGCTTCGGATCGTCCGTCCTCGGCGGCACCAATGATTTCTACAAGTACGATTTCGACGTGATCAAGTATACGCCTTTGCCCTACGATACCCGCATTTCACTGCATGCCCGATACGGCGTGGCCCAGGGGTATAATGGACAGCCGATTCCCCTCACCGAACGGTACTTCGTCGGCGGCATCAATACGGTGCGCGGATTCGTCTTCGGCCGGGCGGGACCGATGACGCCGTCTTTCACGCTCGTCGGAGCGGCCAAGGAGCTGATCTTTAATACCGACTTCATCTTTACCATCTCCTCGGATGCCAAGTTGAACGGCGTGATCTTCTTCGATTACGGCAAAGGGTTCAATGACAACGAATCCGTGAACTTCGATCTCAGGAAAGCTGCGGGGCTGGAAGTGCGGTGGATTTCTCCGTTCGGTCCGCTCCGGGCCGCCTACGGCATCAATCTTGAGGCGCGTGAAGGGGAGCGAAAAGGGGTATTCGAGTTTACGATCGGGTCTCTCTTCTAACATTCGCGGAGGGTGGTGCGGCGATGGGTGTCGGACACGCGGCAAGAAGTCGAAACTGGGCGGTCGTCTGGTTGCTGCTCTGGCTCGCATCGCTCGCCGGGTGCGCCGCCCCCAAGATCGAAGGGAAGATCGGCCTTGTCGATCCGGCGCGCCTGCTCAGCGATACGAACGCGGGGAAGAAAGCGAAGGACACGCTCAACGCCTTCTCGAAGAACCGCCAGGCCCTGATGGATTTTGAGGAAAAAGAGTTGCGCCGGATGGAAGAGGATTTCGTCAAACAGGCGAGCGTGCTGAGCGCCGCCGCGAAGAACGAGCGCGAGCAGGTCTTCAGGCGTCGCATGGCCGAGTATCAGCAGAAGGCGGGCGAACTGAACCGGGAGGTTCAGGAGAAACAGAAAGAGATTCTGGACGGTTTCCGGGATAAGATCGAGGTCGTCGCCGGCAAGGTGGCAAAACGCCACGATCTCCAAGTGATCATCGACAAGGGAAAGGGCGGTCCGACCATCTATGGAGATGCCGGAATCGACATCACGAACGAGGTCATACAGGAGTTCAATCGGGAATATCCATAACGGATGGAGGAATTGTGAACGGCAGGAGAGGAGGAACGGCGATGAGGCGAAAGGGAGTCGGGGGACTGCTGGCCGGAGCGGCGGCGGTTCTGTTCTCGGCGCTGTCCGTGTGGTCGGCGGAGCCGCTGCGGGTGGCGGTCATGGATCAACAAGCGGTCATCGAAAAATCGAAGGCGGGCAAGCGCGCGCTGGAGGAACTCAAGGCCTACAGCGCGACCAGACAGAAAATCATCACCTCGGACGATCAGGAGCTGAAGGAGCTTGAGCAGACGATTCAAGACCCGGGTTTGGCGGAGCAGGCGAAGCAGGAGAAGCAAACCCAGTTTCAAGCGAAACTGGAGGCCTACCAACGCCGGCTGGCGGATTTCAATCGCGAAATCCAGCAAAAACAGCGCGAAATGGTGGCTGAGTACGGCAAGAAGGTGCAGGAGGCCGCGCAGGCCGTTGCTCAGAAGGAAGGCTACGTCGCCGTAATCGACAAGGGGAACGACGCGGTGATCAGAATCGTCATGTACCACCAGCCGGCGCTCGATCTGACCGACCGGGTGATCAAGGAGTTCGACCGTCAGAACAAGTAGAACGCCGAGGTGGTCGCCTGGGTCGTTCCCGCATTCTCGGAGCGAGTGAGGCTATCAGGAGGAAGAAACGATGTCCGTGATGGAACAAGCGGAGATTCAGGGGCTCTTGCCCCACCGGTATCCGTTTCTGCTGGTCGATCGAGTGCTGGAGCTTGACCCCGATCGCCGGATCGTCGGAATCAAGAACGTGACGATCAACGAGCCGTTTTTTCAAGGACATTTCCCGGGGCGACCCGTGATGCCGGGCGTGCTCATCATCGAGGCGATGGCGCAAGTGGGCGGACTGCTGGCGTTCAAGTCCATGGGGCAGGCGTTGAAGCCTGTGGTCTACCTGACCGGCGTAGATGGGGCAAAGTTCCGGAAGCCGGTGGTCCCGGGCGACCAGATCAGGTTTGAAATCGACGTGGTCAAGAAGCGGGCTCCGTTCTGGAAGATGCAGGGTAAAGCCTTTGTGGACGCCGAATTGGTGTGCGAAGCGGAAGTCACGGCCATGGTCACGGAAGAAAAGGCGTAAATTTGTCGATCGTCAATCGTCGACCGTCAATCGATCGGACGCTTCCGACCGTTTGACGAGTGACGTATGACCAATGACCTTTTCTATTTGGAGGTAAGAGTGCAGATTCATCCGCAGGCGATCGTGCATCCGAAAGCGAAACTGGCCGACGATGTGGCTGTCGGTCCTTTCTGCGTGGTCGGCGAGCATGTCACGATCGGGAAAGGGACGCGGCTGTTGTCGCATGTGACGGTGGAAGGGTGGACGGAGGTCGGGGAACGGTGCGAACTGCATCCCTTCGTGTCGATCGGAGGACCACCTCAACATCTGGGCTACAAAGGCGAGCCGACGAAGGTCGTCATCGGAGACGACAATGTCCTCCGGGAATATGTGACCGTCAACCGGGCCACCGTCCAGGGCGGCGGCATTACGTCGCTCGGCAACAGAAACTTTCTGATGGCCTATTGTCACGTCGCGCACGATTGCCGTCTGGGAAGCCATCTGATCATGGCGAACGCGGCCAGTCTGGCCGGTCACATCACGATCGGCGACCATGCCATCATCGGCGGGCTCAGCGGCATCCATCAATTCGTCCGCATCGGCGCCTATGCGATGGTCGGGGGCTGTTGCGCCCTGGGCCAGGATCTCCCGCCGTTTATGCGGGCCGCGGGCGGGTATCGGGCCCGGATGTACGGACTGAATTCCGTGGGGTTGCGTCGGCACGGGTTCTCCTCGGACCGGATCGCCGCGCTCAAGAAGGCGTATGACCTGTTGTTTCGAGCCGGGCACCGGACGGCCGAAGCGGCTCGCCTGGCAAAAGCCGAATTCGGCGACCAGCCGGACGTCATGGCCGTGGTGAACTTTCTTGACGGGACGAAACGCGGCATCTGCCGGTCGGTGGCCAAGGACCAAGAAGACGAGGAATAGGGCGTGACGCAGGCACCACAGATCGGGAGCGGAGAACGCCTCGGACTGATCGCCGGCAACGGCAGGTTTCCGATCATCTTCGCCGATAATGCGCGGAGGCTCGGTTTCCAAATCTCCGCCGTGGCTCACGAGGGGGAAACCGATCCTGAACTGGCCAAACACGTCGATCGTATCCATTGGATCAAGATCGGGCAGCTCAACAAGCTCATCAACGCCTTCAAAGGAGACGACGTCCGCCAGGCCGTGATGCTCGGAGGGATCAAGAAGACGCACGTCTTTACGACCGTGCGGCCGGACTTTCGGACGCTCGCGTTGGCGACCAGACTGGCGCTATGGAAGGACGACGATATTCTCAGGGAATTTGCCAAGGAACTGGAGCAGGAGGGCATCACGATCTGCGAATCGACCTTCGGCCTCGACGGCATCTTGGCCGAAAAAGGGACACTCGGCCGGAGGGAGCCTACTCAGAAAGAGTGGGAGGATATCCGGTACGGGTGGGAGGTGGCCAAAGAAATCGGGCGTCTGGACATCGGCCAGTGCGTCGTCATCAAGGACAAATGCGTGGTGGCGGTCGAAGCGGTCGAAGGCACCGATGACGCAATCAAGCGGGGCGGCCAGCTCGCCCGCGACGGAGCGGTGGTGGTCAAGCGGTGCAAACCGCAACAGGATCTTCGTTTCGATCTTCCCGCCGTCGGACCCAGGACGATCGAGATCATGGAGTCGGTGAAGGCTTCCGTCCTCGCGGTCGAGGCGGGGCGCACGATTCTCTTGGACCGTGAGCAGACGCTGGAGAAGGCCCGGTCCGCCCGCATCGCCGTCGTCGGGCTCGCCGATCCCGCGTCGCACGATGGGGTGGCAGCCCGGTGAACGTCCTACGAGCAGGCGTGGTCGGCGTGGGCCACTTGGGCCAACACCACGCGCGGCTCTACGCGGCGTTGCCCGGCTCGCGGCTGGTCGGGGTTCTGGATCAGTCCGCCGAACGGGCCGCCGCGATCGCCGAGCGGTACGGCGTCCGGGTTTTTTCATCGCTCGACGATCTCCTGCCGCTGGTCGACGTCGTGAGCGTCGCCGTGCCGACTTCATCCCACTATGCCGTCGCCAAAGCCTGTTTGCAGGCCGGCAAACACGTGCTGGTGGAGAAACCCATCGCAGTCACTCCGGCGGAAGCCCATGAACTCGTCCGCTTGGCCAGGTCAGGGGGCCGTTGCCTGCAGGTGGGGCACAGCGAGCGGTTCAATCCGATCATGCAGGCCATGCGGCCCCACATCGGACGGCCGGTCTTCATCGAAGCGCATCGGCTCAGCAGCTTCGGCGAGCGGGGGACGGACGTCGATGTCGTGCTCGACTTGATGGTGCATGACCTGGACCTGGTGCTCTCGTTCGATCCCGGCCCGGTGGAAGACGTACAGGCCGCCGGCGTACCGGTGTTGTCCTCCAGCATCGACATCGCCAACGCACGCATCCAGTTCAAGAGCGGTACCGTCGCCAATGTGACCGCGAGCCGGGTGTCGATGACCAAGATGCGCCGGCTGCGACTCTTTCAACGAGACAGCTATCTCTCGATCGACTTTCAGTCGAGAGAAGGGCTCATCGGACGCCGAGATTGTGCGGCCGGACAGCGACCGTCGATTACCGTTGAACATCTGCATGGAAGCGATGACGAGCCGTTGAAACTGCAACTCGAGTCTTTTTTGCAAGCCGCCGCGACCGGCGGCAAGCCGGTCGTTTCGGGGGAAGACGGCGCCGCGGTGTTGGACCTGGCGCATCGGATTCTGAGCGCCATCGAGGCGTTCGTGCGGCGGAACCGACAGGAAGGTTGAGACGGTGACTCATGCCGCGAATCTTGATTGTGACGGGAGAAGCCTCCGGCGACCTGCACGGCGCCAATCTCGCCAGAGCAATCCTGTCGCTCGATCCGTCGGCCAGGCTGGTCGGCATTGGAGGCGCCGGAATGCGGGCCGCCGGAGTCGGCCTCGTGGAGGGCGTCCCGCAACTCGACGTCATGGGGTTGATCGGACTGTCCGCGATTCGGGCGGTCATTCAGCGGGTCCGCGCCGTCAGGCGCGTGATCAAATCCGAGCCCTGGGATCTGGTCGTCCTGATCGACAATCCCGGGCTTAATTTTCATTTCGCCAAGATCGCGAAAGCGGCCGGCCGGCGCGTGCTCTACTATATCGCGCCGCAGCTATGGGCATGGAGACCCGGCCGCATGAAATGGGTGCAGCGGCGAGTCGATCACGTGGTGGTGATTCTTCCGTTCGAAGAAGATCTGTATCGCCGAGCCGATGTCAAATGCACGTTCGTCGGGCATCCGCTGCTCGATGCCGTGTCGGTAGGCTACGACCGCGCGGCCTTGCGCCGGCGGTTCGGCCTGAACGAACGCGCTCCCGTCGTCGGGCTGTTGCCGGGAAGTCGGAAGGGCGAGATTGCGATGCTTCTTCCGGTGCTCCTGGAGACGGCGGCCAAGTTGGCGGCTGAGGAGCCGAAAACCCAGTTTGTCCTGGCGCAGGCCGCCTCGATTGACGATAATCTGGTCCAGCCCCTGGTGGCGAAAAGTCCGGTTCCGGTGCGGGTCGAGAAAGACCTGGCCAGCGAAGTCATGGCGGTGTCGGATGTGCTCCTGATCGCTTCCGGCACGGCGACGTTGCAAGCGGCGGTAGTCGGAACGCCGATGATTCTGCTGTACAAGACCACGCCGATGACGTACCTGCTGGCGCGCTGGTTGATCAGGGTGAAGTGGATCGGACTGGTGAATCTTGTCGCAGGGCGGTCGGTCGTTCCGGAGATCATACAAGACGATGCGACGGCCGACCGGCTATGCCGCGAAGTTCGAAGGCTTCTGACCGACCAAGAGGCGTATAATGCCATGAAAAGAAGTCTTGCGGAGGTCCGGCATTCCTTGGGAGAGCCGGGCGCCTCCCTGCGGGCGGCGAAGGTGGTGTTGGCGGAATGTCGGGGTTGAATCAATTCATTCGTCTCGTGCGCTACCTGAAACCCTACCGGGTTCGGCTGGCGGCGGCCTTTGTTTGTTCCGGACTCGTGGCCGCCTTCTCCGGGGCCTATGCCTGGCTGGTGAAACCGGTTCTCGATGAGATCTTCATCAACAGGAACGAGGGCCTGCTGCTCGTGCTCCCGGTCGCGCTCTTCGCCGTTTCCGTGCTGAAGAGCGCGTTCAACTACGGCCAGAACTATCTGATGAACTTCGTCGGCAACCAGGTGATTACCGACATCCGCCAAGAACTGTTCGGCAAGATGATCCGCTTGCCGGTGGGCTTTCACGATGCCAACGCGTCGGGGCGCCTGGTTTCCCGCGTGGTCAACGATGTCTCCCTGATGGCGAACGCAGTGGCGGGAGTCTTGAAGGATATTTTCCAGCAGGGTTTGACGTTCCTTGCGATGATGGGAGTGATCTTTTATCAGAACTGGCAGTTGGCCTGCCTCTCCATCATCGTGGTGCCGTTGGCCGTCGTGACCATGCTTCGCATGGGGAAGCGGTTGCGCGCGCTGGCCGCAAGCGGGCAGGAGCGCATGGGGGACATGGCTTCCACATTGCAGGAAACTCTGACGGGTATCCGCATGGTCAAAGCCTACGGGCGCGAAGAGGCGGAAGCCGAGCGTTTCAGGCAGAGCAACAGAGCCTTTCTTCACACGACGATGAAAGCGATTCAGGTGTCGTCGTTGGGCTCCTCTCACATGGAAGTGATCGGCGTCGTCGGCGTAGCCTCCATCATTTGGTACGGGGGATTTCTCGTCATCAACGGCTCGATGACGCCGGGCGCATTTTTTTCTTTCCTGACGGCGATGTTCATGGCCTATACCCCCATCCGGCGGCTTTCCGGCTCCAACAATACGATTCAGCAGGCGCTGGCGGCCGCCGAACGCGTGTTCGGCGTCATCGATCTCAAGACGGAGCAGGATAAGGAGCAAGGCACGCTCATCATGCCTCCGATCCGCCGCTCGGTCGTGCTGGAGGACGTCACGTTCCACTACGATGGGCAGAATCTCCCGGCGTTAAGCGACATCGACCTGGCCATCAGAGCCGGCGAGATGGTGGCAGTCGTCGGCAGCAGCGGCAGCGGAAAGACGACGCTCGCGAATCTCTTGCCGCGCTTCTACCACCCTTCGGCCGGCCGCATTCTCATCGACGGCGTCGACATCCAGTCATATACTTTGGCCTCGCTTCGGGCGCAGATCGGCATCGTGTCCCAGGACGTCGTGCTCTTCGACGATTCAATCCGCAACAACATTGCGTTCGGCCGGCAGAACGCGACGGAAGAGCAGATCGTTCGGGCCGCCCGGCAAGCCTATGCCCATGACTTCGTCGAGCGATTGCCTCAGCGCTACGACACGATCGTCGGCGAAAAGGGCGTGAAGCTTTCAGGCGGCGAGCGCCAACGCATCGCCATTGCGCGGGCTATCCTTCGCGATCCCCCGCTGCTCATTCTCGACGAGGCGACGTCGGCCCTCGATACGGAATCGGAGCGGGTCGTGCAACTCGCGCTGGCCAATCTGATGCAGAACCGGACCACCGTGGTCATTGCCCACCGGTTATCCACCATTCAGCGCGCGGACAGGATCGTCGTTTTGGACCGCGGCGCGATCGCCGAGACGGGAACGCACGAGGAATTGCTTGTTTTGGGAGGGCTCTACAAGAAATTGCACACGATGCAGTTTCAGGATGTGCCCAATGGGTAGCACGCTGCTGAAGCCTATCGAGAACTGGGCGAAACTGTCCGTGCTTCCCCCTCTCGGCGCCTGGATCATCCGCGGCTTGGCGAAGTCGATGTGGATCGACACGAGAGGACAGGAATCCATCGACGCACTGTACCGTGAGGGCAAGCGCGTCATCATCGCGTTCTGGCATGCCCGCCAGCTCATGATGCCGCTGACCTATCGCGGAACGGAGGCGCACATTCTCATCAGCCGCCACCAGGACGGAGAGATTATTTCGCGTATCGTGGAGCGGTTCGGATTTCGAGCTGTCCGAGGGTCGAGCACCAGGGGCGGAGTCGAGGCGCTGCGCGAACTTATCCGGCTGGGCCGGTCCGGCGTGGATTTGGTGGTTACGCCTGACGGACCGAAGGGCCCCCCCCAGGTCGCAAAAATGGGCGTCATTCAGCTGGCCAGGGCGTCGGGTCTGCCGATCGTACCGCTCGCTTTTTCCTGCTCAAAAAAAAACTCTTCGCAAGTTGGGATCGGTTCATGGTCCCCTATCCCTGGTCGCGCGGACTCTTTCTCTGGGGGGCTCCCCTGTGGGTTCCCCGTGAACTTGATGAGCCGTCTCTCGAGGCGAAGCGCCTGGAACTAGAAGAGGCGTTGAATGAACTGACGGCCCGAGCCGACGAAGCCGTCGCGCGCGAACGATGAAACGTGCGAACAGCTCATTACGGGCGAACCGCGCCAAGGGGAAGGCCCTTCACATCGGTCCGAATCATGTGGCATCTGCTCTATAATGTGCTCTTGCTGGCGGCGTCCCCGGTCGTACTCGCCATTCTGATCGCTAAGCGTCGGTGCCGGCGCGGATTCCCCCAGCGATGCGGGTTTTATCCCCCTCCGATTGTTCCTGACGCTCGACCCGTTGTCTGGATCCATGCCGTCTCGCTCGGGGAGGTGACGGCGGTTGCGCCGTTGGTCAAGGAACTGCACAGGCGCCACCCCGGACTGCGGTTCGTCGTCTCGACGGTGACGGAGACGGGTCGTGAGGCGGTAGAGCAGCGACTGGCCGGCGTGGCGGAGCATTTGTACGCGCCGCTCGATTTTCCATGGGTCGTTGCAAGAACGGTGGCCCGATTGCGTCCGGTGCTCTACGCCTTCGTCGAGACGGAACTTTGGCCCAATCTCTTGAGGCAGCTCTCCCTCCAGGGGGTGCCGACGGTGATGGTGAACGGCCGGTTGTCGACCAGATCCTATAATCGCCAACGGCGGCAGCCGCTCCGATCCTTTTATGGAGCAATGGTCCGGTCGCTCAGCCTGTGCCTGATGCAATCAGATCGCGATGTGGAGCGGATCGTGGGGCTCGGCGCCGATCCCAAACGGGTCCGCCGAACCGGCAACATCAAGTTCGACCAGCCTCTTCCCGTTCCGGAGCCGTCAGGAGCCATGCGAAAGCGGCTCGGCCTTCCCGTCGAGGCGCTGTTGGTCGTGGCGGGGAGCACTCACGCCGGCGAGGAGGAGATGGTGGTCGATGCATTCCGTCAGGTGGTCGAAGAACACGCCGCCGCGCACCTATTAATGGCGCCCAGGCATGTTGAGCGGGCTGAAGCCGTCGAGGCCATGGTACGGTCCAAGGGGTTGTCCGTGACCCGACGAAGCAAGACGGGATCGACGGCCGGCATCGGTGCGCAGGTCACGATTCTGGATACAAGGGGAGAGCTGGCGGCCGTTTATCAGGAGGCTCTTGTCGCCTTCGTCGGCGGGACCCTGGTTCCCGTGGGTGGGCACAATCTATTGGAACCGGCGGTGTGGGGGAAACCCGTCCTGTTCGGTCCCTACACGGACCACTGCCTGGAGATTGCACAGCTGCTGATTCAGTCAGGGGGAGGCAAGCAGATTGCGACGGCGGGGGAGCTTTCCGGCGAAATTCTTCGGCTCTTTGGAGATGCCGGCAATCGTGAACGGATGGGGCAGGAGGCCGGTTTGGTGGTCGCAAAGAATCAAGGAGCGCTTCACGAATCAGCCGACGCTATTACGTCGGTACTTGCAATGAAACATTCAAGTTCAATATCACCTATTCCCAAAGGCCGGATTCCCCTCATGGCGGGACGATAACCCAGTCGTGCTGACTCCTGGGACACAGGTTCGGTGGTGGCTCCAATGGGCTGCGGTTCCTTACGGCCTCCTGTCGCTGTTTCGAGCCGCACTATATCGGCGGGGTTGGCTGGCTCAGCGGAAGCTTCCCGTCTTTGTCGTCAGCGTCGGAAATCTCACGGTCGGCGGAACGGGTAAGACCCCTCTGGTGATTCTCTTGGCAGAGTGGCTGCTTGCTTCAGGCAAGCGCGTCGCCATCTTGAGTCGGGGCTACCGCCGGACCGGGTCTGCACCCATGCTTTTGGTTTCGAACGGGGATCAGTTGTTGGTCACGGCCGATGAGGCAGGCGATGAGCCGTACCTGATGGCGCAGCGTTGTCCGAAGGCGATTGTCGCCGTAGGCGCGGATCGTTACGCGGTCGGTCGATGGATTCTCGGGAAGTTTTCCGTCGATTGCGTTCTGCTCGACGATGGATTCCAGCATCTGGCTCTCCACCGCGACGTGAACCTGTTGCTCATCGATGCCACTGATGTTCGGGGCCTCCAGGCGGTGCTGCCGGCCGGTCGGCTTCGGGAGTTTCCCCGCGCGGCCGCCCGCGCGTCGATGATCCTGATCACCAGGGCCGACGATCCTGATTCGGTCGGGCGCGTGATGGCGCGGCTTGGCTCGGCCGTTAGTCCGCTGCCTCCTACCGCCCGCGTCGTATTTGTCGCGGAGGGACTGGTGTCGGTCCCGACCGGCCGGCTGCAGCCTCGTGAGTGGTGTCGGGGAAAGAAGGTGATCCTTTGCAGCGGGATCGGCCATGCGGCCTCATTTCGCGCGCTGGCAGAAACCTTGGGGCTTCATGTGCTCGACGAGCACGTCTTCGCGGACCACTATCGCTACGGTCCGCGGGACGTTCGGAAGCTCCAAGACCGGGCGACCGAATTGGGTTCGGAGCTGGTCGTGACCACGGAGAAAGACGCCACCAAACTTTCGGCACTGCTTGAACCCACGAACGACGAATGGTGGGCCTTGCGACTGGCGACTTGTATCAGCGCCGGAGAGGATCAACTCCGGCGTCTGGTCGTCAATGGGTCGCAGATCGGCTCGAGGGAGGCTTGTGCGTAGCGGGGTCGTCAACCGCATCCTGGTGCGAGGGCCGAACTGGCTCGGCGATGCCGTCATGTTCGAGCCGTCGCTGCGAGGATTGCGGCGCTTGTTTCCCAAGGCCGCGCTCTCGCTTCTTGTGCAACCTGCCGTCGCCGAACTCTTCCGCGCCCATCCGGACGTGGACGACATGGTGCTCTATGACGCGAAGGGGCGCCACGCCGGCTTGTCGGGAAAGTGGACGTTGGCCGGCGACCTGCGGCGCGCCGGATATGATCTGGCGGTCTTGTTTCAGAACGCCTTCGAAGCGGCGTTGCTCGCGTTTCTCGCCGGGATTCCCCGTCGCTACGGTTATGCAACGGACGGCCGTAGTCTATTGCTTTCCCAGCCGGTAGCCGTGCCCGACCGCCGCGCATCGCTCCATCAGGTTCGGTATTATTGGGATCTGCTCAAGCCGTTGGGGTTGACGGGAGAACCGGACGGGCCCAGGCTGCATCTCTCGCCGCAAGAGGAGCGCGGCATCGCCCACCGGCTCGGGCAAGCAGGTATTTCCGATGGGGACGTCGTTATCGGCTTGAATCCCGGATCAACGTACGGGAGCGCGAAACGATGGTTGCCGGACCGGTTTGCCGACACTGCGGAGCGTCTCAGTAGGTGGGTGGGGCAATCGGAGGGCCGTAAGGCCGCTGTCGCAATCTTCGGAGCGAAGGGTGAAGAGACGCTGGGCCGAGAAATCGCCGCGCGGTTGTCGGCTCCCGTGGCGGTGCTATCCGGGGCGACGACGATCCGGGAACTAATGGCGGCGGTGAAACGATGCAGTCTGCTGGTGACCAACGATACGGGGCCCATGCACATCGCCTCGGCTTTTAACGTACCGGTTACGGCGGTTTTCGGGCCTACGGATTGGCGTACGACCGCCCCCTTCGGGGATCATCATGTCTTGGTGCGGACGCCGGTCGATTGCGCGCCCTGCCTGCTGCGAGAATGTCCGATCGACCACCGTTGCATGACCGGCGTCGCATCGACCCAGGTGTACGAAGCGGCGGTGAAACAGTTAGGATGTTCGCTCGGCGTTACTGAGGTACTTAGCGCGGCGGTTCACGAAGCAAAGGAGCGGAACCGAGCCAACCTCCTTGACGGGTATACCGTTTTTCTGGACCGCGACGGCACATTGAACCGGAATCCGGGTTACCTGAAATCCGCCTCTGAACTGGAGTTGTTGCCGGGCGTCGCAGCCGGTCTTGCCGATCTGAAATCGGCCGGGGCGCGGTTGGTGGTCATTACGAATCAGTCGGGCGTCGGACGGGGCTTGCTGACGCTGAAAGATCTCGAGGCCATCCATGCCCGCTTGCAGGGATTGCTGGAACGCGAGGGCGCTTCGCTCGATGCCATCTATTTTTGCCCGCACCATCCGGACGACGGATGTCGCTGCCGGAAGCCTCTCCGGGGGATGGTGGATCGCGCCGTTTCCGAGAATCAACTTGATCTGCGCCGAGCCTACATGATCGGCGACCGGATTCATGATATGCAATTGGCGAAAGAAATCGGAGCCACGTCGATCCTTGTGACGACGGGACTGCCCGAGGATCATCGCAGTGACGCTCCGATGCTTGAGGAAATGCGTCCGGCCCTCACGACAGACTCCTTCGCCGACGCCGTAGACTGGATTCTGCGGGATGCCGCCTGCCGCGCGAGTTCGGCGCCGCAGGCCGCAAGCGGAAGATAAGACCGGTGAAACCTGACGCGCAAAACATTTTGTTGATCAAACCCAGCTCTTTGGGCGACATCGTCCATGCCATGCCGACCCTGGCGGCGCTTCGCCGCCTCTATCCCGCCGCGGACGTGACATGGCTGGTAAAACGGCAGTGGGCCGGTGTGGTAGAGCGAATCGAGGGGGTCGATCGGGTTTGGTCAGTCGATCCGGGGCTGCAAGGGTGGATGTCGAGGGTGCCCGCCCTCAGACAAGCACGCTTCGATCTGGTGATCGACCTGCAAGGATTATTTCGCAGCGCGGCGATGGGCTGGCTCAGCGGCAGTCGAAGACGGATCGGGTTCGCCAACGGAAGAGAAGGGAGTCCGTGGTTCTACAGCCTGCGGGTCGCAGTGCCGTCGGCGGACATGCATGCCGTGGATCGCTATCTGCTCGTCGCGAAAGCTTTGGGCGCCAACATCAGTGGTGCTCCCCGTTTCAACTTTCAGATCCCGCCATCCGATCGGGAATTCGTCGATCGTCTCCTCGCGCAGGCCGGGCTCCAAGCGGGGGCCGCCTGGATCGGCATGAACGTCTCGGCGCGCTGGCCCACGAAGCGGTGGCCCGCCGTCTCCTTCGCCGCAGTGGCTGATCGGCTTCAGGAATCGAATCTTGGACGCGTGGTGCTCATCGGCGGGCCGGGTGAACGGGCCCATGTCGCGGAAGTCAAGCATCACATGAAGACCCCGCCGATCGATCTGGCCGGAGCATCGACGGTCGGGCTTCTTCCGGCGCTGCTGGAGGGGGCGTCGCTGCTGGTGACGAACGACTCGGGCCCGATGCATGTTGCCGCGGCGGTCGGAACTCCCGTAGTGGCGTTGTTCGGTCCGACCAGTCCGTTACGAACCGGACCCTACGGCGAAGGCCACAGGGTCTTAAAACGCAACCTGCCTTGCAGCCCCTGTTTCAGCCGGACCTGCCGCCATGCCGTTCCGCTCGCCTGCTTGGCTGATATTACACCTGATGAAGTATGCTCGGCGATCAAGGACATCGAACGCCGGGCGGCGGCGAATCTTTCGTGAACATCTTCATCGCAGAGTCGAGCACGGCGGTCGGCGGGCAAGAGTCGGCCGTGCTGCTCCATGCCGAGGGGCTGGCGAATCGAGGGCATCACATCCGGCCCATCTTGGAACCGAACAGCCCGATTGCGACCATGGCGGCGGAGAAAAAACTCCCGGTCACGCTGCTGTCGATGAGGCGATCTCGGTATCCTCAAGCCATAGCCGCAACACGTTCGTTGCTGCGCCGATACCGTCCGGATATCCTCCAACTCAATAGTTCCCGCGACAGCTGGATCGGGTCCATCGCAGCCCGATTTGTCTTCCCGCGGCCGAGGGTGCTCCGTATCCGGCATATCTCGGCTCCGTTGAACCGCAATCTCACCACGCAATGGCTCTACCGACGGTTGATCGACATGGTGGTCGTGACCGGAGGAGAGCTGACGAGGCGCGGACTTGTCGAACGGGACGGGCTGGCTGCCGATCGCGTGGCGGCATTTCCCATCGGACTCGACGTGGACTATTTTCGGCCGGCCCCCCCGGACTCGGATCTCCGGAAAGAACTCGGCCTGCCGGACGATCAATTGCTTGTCGGCCTGATTTCCTATCTCCGGACGTATAAAGGCCATGAGTATTTCATTGAAGCGGCCGGGCGGATTGCCGCCGGCCGGAACGACGTCACCTTCCTCATCGTCGGCCAGGGGCCGGAGGAGAAAACCCTTCACGGACTCATCGAGCGCAGGGGGCTGGCATCTCGGATCAGAATGCTGGGATACCGGAGCGATCTCTTGAACGTGTTCCGCTCGTTGGACGTTTTCGCCATTCCGTCGATCGAGGGAGACACGATCCCCCAAGTGCTGATGCAGGCATTGGCCATGGGGCTCCCGGTCGTTTCCACTACGGTCGGCTCCATTCCCGACGTCGTGCTTGAGGGGGAGACCGGATTCGTCGTGCCTCCGCGGGATGCGGTCGCGTTGGCCGAACGCATTGAAGCCCTGCTCGATGACCGAGAACTGCGGCGGCGAATGGGGACCAACGGGCGGGCATTGGTTGAGCGTTCCTATTCGATCGACAGGATGCTGGATCGAATGGAAGCGGTGTATCGCCGCCTCCTCAATAGAAACGGATGATATGGTCACGTGCTCGGTCTACATCATCGCATACAACGACGAGCCCAATATGCGGCCCTGTCTTGAATCGGTCTCCGGGTGGGCCGACGAGCTGATCGTGGTCGACTCCCGCAGTTCCGACCGGACCGCGGCCATCGCCGGCGAGTATACGGACAAGGTGCACCAGGTGGAATT
>JBBILH010000010.1:0-21588 GCA_037445005.1 Nitrospira sp. | reverse complement strand
TTTCCTTTTGCGCTCATGACTGGGTTTTCAGCCTGGACAGCGACGAGCGGATGACGCCGGAACTGAAGGCGGAGATTGCCGCTCTCCTTAACGGACATCCGGACGCGGACGCCTACTTCGTTCCGCGCAAGAACTTTTTCCTCGGCCGATGGATCAGGCATTGCGGGTGGTATCCCGACTATCGCCAGCCACAGTTGTTTCGAAAAAGCCGATTCCGATATCGCCGGGAACTCGTCCACGAAAGCTTTGACTGCGACGGAAAGGTGGGGTATCTCCGGCAGCCGGCTTTGCAGTACCCCTTTCGCGACATAGACCACTACATCGCCAAGCAGGATCGCTACTCGGATCTGATGGCGCGGCGGCTGCACGAACAGGGACGCCGGTTTTCTCCACACCAGCTTATGACCCATCCACTTGGCGCGTTTTTCAAGATGTACGTTCAACGGAGAGGATTTCTCGACGGCATGCCGGGGTTGATTCTTTCCGGGCTCTATGGCTATTACACCTTTCTGAAATACGCGAAGTTCTGGGAACTGACGAAAAAAGGTTGAGTCTGATGTCGAGGCTGAGGCGGGAACCACGGAGGTTCTGAGTTCTCGCGCCTGAAACCTCGGATCTCACGCCTCGATCATTCTGAATCAGAGCGTGGAGTGTTTTATGAAGGTCAGCGGGTTTACGTTTTGCCGCAACGCGGTGAAGTACGACTACCCTCTGGTGGAGTCGATTTCATCCGTCCTGCCCATCTGCGACGAGTTCGTCGTCAACGTGGGACGCTGCGCGGACGGCACGCTCGAGCTCGTCCGATCGATCGGGGACCCCAAAGTCAAGATCGTGGAATCCGTCTGGGACGATTCGCTCCGCAAAGACGGCTTGATCTACTCGCAGCAGACGAACATCGCCCTGGCCGAGTGCAAGGGCGACTGGGCGTTTTACGTCCAGGCCGACGAAGTCGTCCACGAAAACGATCTGCCGGTCATCCGTCGATCGATGGAGCAGCACCTCGGAAATCCGGTCGTGAAGGGGCTCTTGTTTCGGTATCTCCATTTTGTGGCGGACTATTGGTCGACGAATCCCTGGTTTTACCACAAGGCCGTCCGTATTATTCGTAACAACGGCGACGTCGAATCCTGCGGCGATGCGGTCGGGTTCCATTTCAAACCGACCGGGCGGTATTTGCAGAGCGGTCCCAAGCAATGGCTGGCCTATTCAGGAGGAAGGATCTTCCATTACGGCTGGGTCAAAGATCCACGGACCCTTCTCGAAAAAAAACGCGAGCAGGCTGAGAAACACCATGGCGACGATCTGCCTCCAGACGAAGCCAAGGCTCTGGCCAGGCCGTCGTTTACGTTCGACGACTATGCCGTGCTTAAGGAGTTTTCCGGGACCCATCCTTCCGTCATGCAGAGGCGTATCGCATCGTCTCACCGGTGGAGCGTCCGAAGAAATCGATGGCTGAATCCGCTGTTCTATAAAGAAATCGTGAATCGAGGGTTTCGGGGGTGAACCGTCGGCGCGGATAAGCCGCCCATCCATCGGGATGGGCATACGGAGCCTGTTGTCTTTCCAGGTTGGATGTATCCGGTGGCCGGGCGATTCCTACAGGACACCTATGAGCCTTTCGGTCGTCATCATTACAAAGAACGAAGAGAAGAACATCGCGGCCTGTCTGGAATCGGTTCGATGGGCCGACGAACTGGTGGTCGTGGATGCCTGCAGCGAGGATCGGACCGTCGAGATCGCGCGGCGATATACCGATCGAGTCTTCGTCAGGCCCTGGGCCGGATACGGGCCTCAGAAGAATTTCGCCATCGAGCAGGCGCGAGGCGACTGGGTGTTGGTCGTCGATGCGGATGAGCGGATTCCGGAGCCGTTGAAAGAGGAAATCATTCGGACGATGGGGCATGCCGTCGCCGGCGGGCCGGTCGGGTACGAGATCCCGCGTCGGAACTATTTCTACGGGGCCTGGGTCAAGGGCGGCGGGATTTATCCGGACCATCAACAGAGGCTCTTTCGTCGTAGCGCCGGCCGTTACGACGACACGATGGTGCATGAGCGGCTGGAACTGCGAGGGACCGTGGATCGGTTACAGAACCCGATGGATCATTACAGCATGCCGACGATCGCTCATCACGTGCGGAAGACGATGGCGTACACTTCTCTTGCGGCGGGGGAAAAACTCAAGCAGACATCACGCGTCTCTTTCCTACAGATCGGCACGCATCATCTTGGGACAATCCTCAAGTCCTACGTCATCCGGAAGGGGTTCCTCGACGGAGTCCGCGGACTCATCGTCGCGATGTTTGCCGGAATGTACACGTTCGTGAAGTATGCCAAGGCTTGGGAAGCCCGGTCCTTCCATGGGCGGTGAAAGTCGGACTGCCGCCATGGCGTCCGTTGCCCGGGGGCCTGCCGCGCCATGAGGATCGGAATCGATGCAAGTCCGATCGTGGGAGGAGAGGGCGGGATAAAAGCACACACCGCTCATTTGTTACGGGCGGTGCTGACGCTCGACCCCCACCTGGAAGTCGTTGCCTACATCCCGACCGGATCCCGTGGACGAATCGATTCCGAGACGTGGGGAGGCTTCCCACGTCTCGAATGGAGAGAAGTCGGCCGGTGGGGATGGCCTTCGCAGGCGGCCGCGGATCGACTTGATCTGTTTCATGGGCCGAACTTCAAGATGCGGGCAGAGGGACGGTATGGAGGGATCGTTACGGTTCATGACCTCTGGCTGGAACGGCATCCCGAATATTCCGGGAAGCTCCTTGGTCAATGGTGGTCCGGGCTGCGGACCATGCGGACGGCTCGTCGGGCGCAGCGCGTCATTACGGTGTCGGAGTTCTCGAAACGCGAGATCATGGAATTATACGGAATCCCCGCCGCACGGATTCGCGTCATTTACAACGGAGTCGCACGCTCCTTTTGGGAACGGGAACAATCGAGCAGCCGTACGGCGCTTGAGCGCTTCGGACTGCACGGCGGCCCGTATGTTCTCTTTGTCGGGGGCGCCGATCCCCGCAAGAACCATAAAACCGCCGTGGAAGCTTTCGCCCGCCGGCGCGAGTCGTTGAAGCCCTGTCGTCTGGTCCTGGTCGGTGATCCTATTCACCGGTTCGGAAATTATCATGAGACGATCAAGTCGGCCGGGCTTGTTGGGGAGGCCATCGTCGTGGGCCGGCTGGATCCTGCCGCGCTGCGCGGGCTGTACCAAGGCGCGCTCATGCTGGTCTTCCCGTCCCTTTATGAAGGATTCGGCATTCCCGTACTGGAGGCCATGGCCTGCGGCCTTCCCGTCGTGACAACGTCGACCTCGTCGCTTCCGGAGGTGGCCGGGGATGCGGCGGTCATGGTTGATCCGGGTAACGCCGACGCGCTCGGTGACGCAATGGTTCAGGTTGCGCACGACCGTTCACTCCGGGAACGCTTGATTGAGGCAGGACGCCGGCGGGTGGAGCAGTTCAGTTGGGAGACGGCAGGAGCCAAGACCTTGGCCTTGTACGGTGAACTGATTCGGTGAGCGCGTAAGGACCGCCTGAAGGCATGTTACCGAAGAATGTGCTCGTCATTAAACTCCGGTACCTTGGGGATGTCCTGCTGTCCACGCCCACGTTGCATGCGTTGAAAACCGGAATTCCCGGCGTTCGCCTGACCGTGATGGTGAATCGGGGGACCGAGTCCGTGTTGGAAGGTAATCCCGATATCGACGAAGTGTTGCCGGTGGATCGCGGCTCGTTCTTGTCTCAATGTCGGTTTGCGCTCAATTTGCGTCGTCGACGATTCGATACCGTGATCGATCTGACCGATGCGGATCGATCCGCCTTGTTGAGTTGGGTGAGCGGGGCGCCGGTGCGCATCGGGTTCAACGATGAGGGGCGTTGGCGAGGGCGGTGCTACACTACGCTGGCGCAGAGCGCGCCGTCGGCGCATCGCGTTCAGCGCGATCTCGCGGCCCTCAGGCCGCTGGCCGTCGCCGCGAACGACCTCGCCCCGAGGTTCCGGCTTTCGTCGACCGACGAAGCGGGGGGCGACGAGCTTCTCAAGAGGCTCGGTGTCCGGTCGGAGCGGCCGATCGTAGTGATGCAGCCGGGCGCCCGCTATTGGTTCAAGGCCTGGCCGCCCGAGCGATTCTCCGCGCTGGCGGATCGGCTCGTCGAGGCTCATGGATGTCGGGTGCTTATCGGAGGAAGCGCAGAGGAGGTCGGACTGGCGGAAGCTATCGCCGGGTCATCGAAACATCCGGTGATCGTCTTGGCCGGGCGTACCTCCGTGAAGCAGTTCGCGGCCGTCGTCAAGCGGGCCGCGCTGTTCGTGGGAAACGACAGCGGAGCCATGCACATTGCCGCGGCGGTAGGGACGCCGGTGATCGGTCTCTTCGGTCCCTCCGATCCGCGGGAGTGGGGACCGACAGGAGCCCAAGTCGTCGCGATCTACAAAGGTCTGGATTGCCGTGCTTGTTTTCATCCCACTTGCCGCCGTGGAGAGGAAAATTGCATGAACCTGATCTCTCTGGAAGAAGTCCTGGATGCGGCCGGGCCATTTCTTCAGCTCAAGGGGCGTCCCGGTGAGTCGAACTGATCCGGCTGTGAGCGTAATCATTCCGGTGTTCAACGGCGCGCCGTTCGTCGCGAAGGCGGTAGAGAGCATCCGCATACAGGGAATTCCAAACGTGCAAGTCGTAGTCGTCGACGATGGATCAACCGACGGCACGCAGGCGGTGCTGGAAGGGTTGGTCCGGTCGGAGGGTATCATCTGGTTTCAGCAGGATCATGGTGGACCGGCGCGATCGCGCAATAGGGGAATCAAGGAGGCAAAAGGTGAGTTCGTCGCATTGTTGGATTGCGACGATGTATGGCTTCCGGGAAAGCTCGAGGCACAACTGGAGGTTATGCGGGCGAGGCCGGACGTCGGACTCGTCCACACCGACTTCGAGGTCGTCGATGAACAGGGACGCGTGGAGGAGCGGGTCATCGCCCGATGCAGCAGGGAACCGCTGGTCCGCGCCTTTGTCGGGGGACACACCGCTCTGCCGTCCACGCTGCTGATTCGGCGATCGGTGCTGGATCGAGTCCAAGCATTTGACACTGAACTCTACGGTTCGGAAGATGCGGACTTGACGATCCGGCTTTACGCGGTCACGGCCTTCGACTGTATCGATCGCGTTCTGGTGAGGAAACTGCAGCGGGGACACGGTTATCGCGACATGGCGTTCGATGAGGCGAAGCACCGCGAGAAAATTCTGGTCAGCCGGCGGCGATTTCTGGATCGACTGGAACAACGACAGGGATTGACGTCGGAACAGCGTGCGGCACTAGACCGCGAATGGGCAAACTATTTTCTTCTGAATGGAGCTGCCGTGGAGCGTTTGGGGCGCAAAGCCGAGGCAAGGTATTGTTATCTCCAAGCGATCCAAAAGGCGCCGTTTCGACTGCGAGGCTACACGCGGTACCTTCGGACCCTGATGTCATAAGCGTGAGCCTCGCGAATAATGCGGGCTAGGTTCGGTTCCATTTCATATCGCAGCTTGGGTATTCCGTCATAGCAGGCTTCAGGCGATGACGATCGATCCGACCCACCGAAGGTTCCGTGCATGGCTGGCTGTTGTGACCGCTGCTTCCTCCGGGCTTCTCTATGCCGAAGGGGTCTTGAAGAGCGGGTGGTTCGAGGCCGCTCTCGCCGTACTGCTCGTGTGGTATGTGCGGGCGCGCCGTCCCTTTGATTGCTTATTCCCGCTGCTTGTCGGGCTCGCATCCGTTTCTGTCATCATAGCCTGCGCCGATCTGGTTCTTAGGCCCTTCATGGGCAGTCGACTTAGTTTCACGGCGTTCAACGAATATTCTCGCAATTACCCATCCTTGCCGATAGTGGGACGCTGGGATGCCGGCCTCCACATCGTAGAGAATTCTTATGGGGATCTGGCTGCGCTGTCCGGAGACGAATCGGCCCGCCACGTGCGGCAGGTAGAGATTCACACGGACGCTTCTGGATTTCGCAATGAAGGCGTGCCGGAAACCATCGACCTTCTCGTTCTGGGGGACTCGTTCGGCGCCGGAATCGGGACGTCGCAAGAGCTGATCTTTGCCGGCCTGTTACGACGGCAGGGGCATCGTATCTACAATCTAAGCTATCCGGGCGGGCCCTACGATGAATTCGTCAATCTGGCGGTCGAGTCGCCGCGTCTCCGATTCGGCAAGAACGCGAAACTCATCTGGACGATCTATGTGGGAAATGATCTGGCCGACACGGGCGGGGAAATCTTGGAACCCGAGGCTTTGCCGTGGCAATCCACGCTTGGACAATGGCAAGTCCGCTATCGGACTTACAGGAACAGGTCACCACTCAATCGGTTGGTCACGAATGTAATACTGCGGCGGCAAGGTCGGGCAGGGAACGAAGTGACTGCGCGGCCGACGGCGGACGGGAAGCCGGTTCTGTTCCTGGATACCCAGGATCAATGGAGCCGCCGTTCAGCCGCGGAGATTCGCGCTCATCCCAACTTTGGGAAACTCCAAAAGACGTTCGCCGCGATGCAGGAGTTGACGGCAAGGCTTGGCCTAGATGTGACGGTCTTGATCGTGCCCACGAAAGGAGACGTCTATCGGTGGATCGTAGAGGGGCGGCTTCCGTCGGAGAAGGACCGTGCGAGAACCGGATTCGCCGAAGCCGTTCTCGACATCTGCCGACCGAGGGGATTCCGTTGTCTGGATTTGAAACCTCTCTTTGTCGATGAAGCGGTAAGATTGTATCACTCATCCGGTGAGCTTCTCTGGTGGCGCGACGATACCCATCTCGGCGAACGGGGCCACCAGTTGGCGGCGCGGTTCATTCTAGATCATGTGCTGAACGAGGGCGCGCCCCTCAATGGCAATCGATACGACGATCAGCGTCACCAAGTCAACGGGAGTCGCTCCGTGACCGGATGAGCGGGGCCTGCCGAGATAGGTGCCCAGCAGTCTGAGCCAACTCTTGCGTTGCCAGGGGTATGAACGGATGGCGCGCAAGAGAGCCTTTCGAGCCAGTCGGGTCTGTCCGGACCGCAGGTAAAACTTCCCGACATCGCTGAAGTAGTTCGCCCAATCGATCTTCAGCGCCTCTTCCGCCGCGGTTCCTCGGGCGCAGGAACCGGCGTGTTTCTCGAGAAATCGCTTGCGTCCGCGCAAAGCCCGTTCTGACGGAATATCACGGGAAGCATTGTGGCCGTAGAGCCGGTGCCTGTAGAGGGGACGAGGAACGTATTCGATGGGATACCGCTGGTAGAGCCTGATTCCAAGATCGATGTCTTCCCATACGGCGAGATTCTCGTCATAACCTCCGACGCAATCGAAGCAGGCTTTTCGGAATACCGTGCCGGAGGTAGCCAGATCATGCCCGCCGCGAAGCATCTGTGTAATCGTGTTTGCAGGTTTCAAGGCGGTGTCATACTGCAACGGACGGTTCTGTTCGTCGACCTGATACCCGTCGGCGTGGGCCGCTGCAGCTTCGGCCTTGGCCTCCAAAATCGAGACGAGCGTCGCCAAGATCGATGGGTCCCATAGATCATCCTGATCCAAGAATGCGAGGTATTCGCCAGAGGCCAGCCGCGCCCCGTCGTTTCTGGCGGCTGCTTGGCCGCCGTTGCTCGGCCGTCGATGGAAGCGGACTCCTGGATAGCGTCGGACGAGGCCTTCGGTATCGTCCGACGATGCATCGTCCACCACGATGAGTTCGAGGTCCTTTCGGCTCTGGGCCAGGACGCTCTCAATAGCCTCCCCCAGATAGCGTGTCGTTCCGTTGTAGGCGGGGATGACCGCGGTGATTTTCGGCTTGTGATGGTGCACCGGCCGCATCGGTATCACGAGCCGGCGGATCTGTCAAACGGATCGGCTTGCCTTTTCTCCCCCGCTTTGTTATGGCAGACCGCCTTTAGAGAGCGCCACGAGGATTATGAAAGTCGTCATTGCTGCATGGCATCTGGCCCAATTCAACGTGGGCATCGGTCGGTATACACGTTCTCTGATCGAGGCGATCAGCCGCGTCGATTCGAAAGATCAGTATACCGTTCTCACTCCGAAGGCGGTTTCAGTCTCGCTTCGATCCGGCCGTGTTCAATGTGTCGTGACCCGTCTTCCGTTCCTGCGAAGAAGGGGGTGGGAACAGATCGTTCCCCTTCTGCACGGGCCCTATGATTTGCTTCATTTTCCGTACGATTCATGCGTGGCCTGGAAGCGGGGAAAGTTTCTGGTGACGATCCACGATGTGAAACCATTGCTGTATCCTGAGCTTCAACCCAGGCGAAGTATCGCAAGAGCAATGGAGGGATGGGCGGTAGGCGACCGCATGAAGAAGATCGACCATGTGTTGACGGTTTCAGAACATTCGAAGCGTGACATCATGCAATATCTGGGCGTGCCGAAGGATCGAATCACCGTGGTGTACCCAGGGGTCGACGGGGATTGGTTTACACGACCACAGGCGTTCGTTCCGTCAGGCGCGCAGTATATTCTAAGCGTCGCGGGGGCGGATCCGACGAAGAATACGGAGGCAGCGGTCAAAGCCTACGCTGCACTTCCGAATAATGTGAGGAACAAGTTCCGGTTAATGCTCGTAGGGGACGTGCAGAAGCAGAGCCGGGTCCGGCAGCTTGTGCATCAACTGGACGTGGACGGCACCGTGGATTTCACCGGTGTGGTCGACGACGAGCAGTTGCGCCGTCTTTATTGGGGGGCGACGCTTTTCGTTTTTCCGTCGCGTTACGAAGGGTTCGGTTTTCCCGTTGTTGAAGCCATGGCCGCGGGCTGTCCTGTGATTGCGTCGAACTCGTCTTCGCTTCCGGAAGTGGGGGGGGAGGCGGCTCTCTATGCCGATCCTGAGGACGTCACAGCCCTCGCTGAAGCGATGCAACTGGCGCTCAGCTCACCGCAGCTGCGGGAGGAGATGAGAATGAAAGGCATCGAGCGAGCGAGCAAGTTTCAATGGGAGCGTACTGCACAGGAGACAGTTGAGGTGTATCGCCGAGTCGCCATGGGGGGATAATGTTTTTATCGGACCCCGCGCGGTTCCGGAAGACTGTTCAGGTAACAGGTCCGATTCTTCAAGATCCGGATCCCTCATCATACTCCGGCAGGAAAATCAGAAAACTTTTCCCTTGATTCCCATTACCCGATGCGGTCATATTGCTGTCGAGGAGATGTCCTCGACTTTCCCCTCATAATTCATGGGCTTGCAGAGGAATCCTCAAGCTTCTTTCCTTGAGAAGTATCCGAACATGTCGCGGGCCATGCAGAGGGGATCGCTCGCCGACTCCCGGATAAGTTTCCTGTTTCCTGAATATCGAATCCTGGGTGTTGCGGAAGTGTTTTTCTGCTCAGGCTGAATTGGCTCTCGAGTTGTCTTTTGTGTAGGGAAAGGAAGGATGGTCTATGGCCGTTCCGCTGCTTGATCTTGCCGCTCACCATGAGCCGTTGCAGAAAGAAATCATGATGGCCATCGAGCAGGTGTTCAAGAGTCAGGCGTTTATCCTCGGGCCGGAGGTCGCCAAGTTGGAAGAACGAGTTGCCTCTTACTGCCGCACTCAGGCGGCGATTGGCGTCACGTCGGGAACCGACGCGCTGTTGATCTCGCTGATGGCACTTGGCGTGGGGCCGGGTGACGAAGTGGTGACCACACCCTATTCCTTTTTTGCCACGGCCGGCGCGGTGGTTCGTCTAGGCGCAAGACCGGTTTTCGTCGATATCGATCCGCGCACATTCAATATCGATCCCTCGAAGATCGAGAAGGCCGTCACACCCAAGACCAAGGCCGTCATACCCGTGCATCTCTACGGGCAATCTGCGGACATGGCGCCGATCATGGAAATAGCGACGTGCCATCGGCTCGCGGTGATCGAAGACGCCGCTCAGGCGATCGGTACTGAATACAAAGACGGGAAGCGGGCGGGCAGCATCGGGACGGTGGGATGCCTGTCCTTTTTCCCCAGTAAGAATCTGGGTTGTTTGGGAGACGGCGGGATGGTCGTGACGAACGACGCCGGTATTGCGGAGCGAATCAAGGTGCTGCGCGTTCACGGAAGCCAGCCGAAGTACTACCATAAGCTCATCGGCGGAAATTTTCGTCTCGACAGCATTCAGGCTGCCGTACTCAACGTGAAGCTCAACCATCTGGACGGCTGGACGAAGCGGCGTCAAGAGAATGCCCGGCGATATGAGCAACTCTTTCATCAGAGCGGGGTGGTTCAGCAAGGGGTCGTTCGTCTCCCTGAGGCGGTTTACAGGAATTCAGGCCACAAGCATTACCACATTTACAATCAATTCGTTTTGCGGGTGGATAGGCGTGACGCCTTGGTGGCGCATCTCAAACGACGGGAAATCGGGTCGGAGATCTATTATCCGGTTCCTTTCCACTTGCAGGAGTGTTTCAGGTATCTGAACTATTGCGCAGGCGACTTCCCCCAGGCGGAACGGGCGGCCGCCGAGACCATCGCTATTCCCGTATATCCTGAGTTAACACCCGGCCAGCAATCGGAAGTTGTCGGTGCAATCGTTGATTTCTTCAAGGCGTAACGGACGAAAGAGCGATGACTCTACCGTCTTGTGTTCGCCGAACCGTACGGTAGGTCGAGTTGCGAGCCCCGCGTGAGCGATCGGCCGCGTGATGGCGTCGATCGAACCCTGATGAGCTGCCCCCGACTTCCTGTTGCAGGTTCCTTCCGATGACAAACCAGATCTGGAAGACTCAGGGCTACGGCCTGCTCGCGCTCGTCCTCTTGTGTTTCTTTCCTCGCGCCCACCGGGTACACGAGTATCTCTTCTTCAGCCTGCTTCTGATCGCGGTGGTAACGGCGCTGATCGAGCGGAGACCATTATGGATACGCACTCCCATTGATGCGCCGATACTCGCGTTGTTGCTCTGGATACTCGTCTCCATTGTCTTCGCGGTCGATCCGGCCTACAGTTTTCGAGAATGGCGAAAACTTCTCGCAGGCGTTCTGGCGTTCTACTGGGCGACGATGGTCCTTCGGAATCACCCTGGTTTCTCGTTGCAAAAGCGCGTGCTTGGAGTCGTGACGCTCGGGGTCGGCCTGTTGTCGGCCTATGCCGTGGTTGATTTTCTGGACAGGGGAGGTTCCTGGAAGGATCGTATGGTCCGTGCCGGGGCTCCCTCGTCCGACTATAACTGGTTGAGCACGTATGTGGTGTTGACGTTCCCCATTCTGGCCGCCACGGCATGCGTTGTGAAATCCTGGCAGATTCGATCGGCGGTGGTAGGGATTTCTCTTTTAGGGCTGCTGGCCCAGGTGCTGACCTATACCAGGGCCGGATGGTTGGCGATGGTGGTCGAGGCGGCCCTTTTCGGCGGATTTCTTCGACGGCGTGCGATTTGGGTGATGACCGCCGTGGTGGTCGGGTTCGTTGCAATCGGACTGGTGGTTCTCGTGCTCACAGGATTTCAGGCTGAGACGACGAGCACGAACACATTCTACTATCGGTTGGCCACCTGGAAGCTGATGTTGCAGGAAATAGCCGCCCACCCTCTCTTCGGCGTGGGCTATGGAAACGGGACATTCATGCTCAAATTCGGCGGTACGGTGGAATCGCATAATGCTGGAGGTGCGCATAATCTCTTCATGATGGTAGCTATGGGCAGCGGGATTCCTGCGGTGGCGTTCCTGACCTGGCTCTTTGTTGCGTCGGTTAACACGATATGGTCGGGGGCCCGATCGGCTGCTCAAGACCAGGCGACTTTACTAATCGGCCTGGCGATCGCTGTCGTCGGATTCATCGTCCGCAATTTGTTTGATCATATGCTCATCGGGACGCTGGGGTATCTGTTTTGGATCATGTTGGCCAACGGCATAGCGGGTGTTGAAACGGTTCAACGGTCGCAAGGATCTTCCGTTGACGGCGCATGAGCGTTTTTCGGGGTCCAGCAGCCTGTTAAAGAATCCGCCGCCGGCGTTCTCGCTTCGCTGAAAATCATACGAAACGTAACTCGTGAAGCGAAGAATGATGGGCTTGTCTTTCCGGGTGGCGAGCCTCCCCTTGGTAGACCCCTTCCCCCCGTCATGGGACAGGTTGACGCGGTTCGGCGGCAGTGACGGGGAAATCCTTGTCCAGCCACGCGCGATAGGGGATGTCTTCACGGCTTGAAAGGATCTCTCTGTTGACGAGCAACTCGCCAGGCCGATACCGGACGACGATAAAGTCGGCCGGATTCAACCGCTCCTTTCCGAAATGTGTATCTCTATCGATCGGCTCAATCGATGCCCGCTGCCGGGGCGTAAGGCGTCGGAATTCTTCCATGGTGTAGGCGCGATATTTGTGGAATGCGGCCGGAGCTCGATCCGTTGCATAGAGAAAGTTGAGCTGAAACTCGAAGTCGTAGTAGATGCGCAAGTCCGAGAATTCGGCTCCATCCTCGACGTCAAAAAATACGACCGTTCGATCCGGTAGGCTTGGAAACCGGTTCTCAAACGCTCTCCAGAACGTTGATTGAGCCTCCGCCGACTGGACGTAGAGATCCAGATATTTGTTGTTCACAAGCGCGCCGGCAGTCAGTAAACATGAAAGCATGACGATGCCGATTGTTCTGCCGGGTCTCCGGAAAGAGCAGATGGCGCTATCGGCGGCCCAAAGCACCGTGCCTGCGATCAGAGACCAACCGATCTGAAGAGGGGCGGCATGGCTGCTGTTCATATTTCCTCCGAGAGCGCGATCCGCGTAGACCAGCAAGAGCGTCGGAAGAAGCAGAAAAACGAATCCGATCAGGAGTACCGCCCGGTGGGCACGGATGGCGCGTCCGAAGGCCCTGTCCTCGACGGGGAAAGGCTTCGTGGCGGTTGAGGCGTCCGGGGACGACCGGAACGCTGCGGCCGCCAGACTCCAATAGACCAACGGAAGGGTGACGGCGGCGGCTATCAGGGAGCCCGTCGTCCAGTACTGAAACGCTCGAGCCAGTTCCCGCCGTTCGTAATAGAGCAATGACCCAAGATTCTTGCCGATCTGTTTCCAGTCGAAGTGTTGCGCATAGGCTCCCGCATAGAGCCCGTAGGGTTTGTAGAGCAACTTGAACAGAATGAGCGAACTCCCCAACGCGAGGAACGGGAAACTCAGCAGAAGGGTTCTCCCGATCAGAGCTTTCGGTTCTCGGACATGAGGGGAGAGCAGGTAGCCGATGAGGACCATGCGCGCTGGTTCGAGCGCCACCATCGCCTCCATAAACACGTAGCTTCCGATCCAGGCGAACAGCAGTGCTCCGACAAGACAAGAGAGGCGGGTACGATTTCCGGCCAGGCCGCGCACCGTCAGGTAGAGGGAAGCGAGGTACAGCAGTAATCCCAGGCGGTAGTTGATCGCCGAGACGTAGCCCAGAGTATGGTCGAGATGGAACGCGATGAAGGCCAGCGCAGCCATGAGTGCGAGGGGACGATGGTTCTCGAACACCCGTCTTACGAGTCCGTACAGGAGCAGCGGGGAAGCAATCTCGGTAACCATGTTCAAGGCGTGCCAAACCGGGAAGAACCATGGCCCGGCCCTGTGCAACGAGAAAAGCGGGTACAGTGCGGCGCCGAGCGGTTCGCGGCGGAGCTCTGCGAAGCCGAGATCAAGGAAGTCCCGAAGGCCTGAGGTGGCATACAAGATTTGCATCCAGCAATTGTCGTCCCAGATGATGTCTCGAATGATCCAGACGCGGGCGCAATTGAGCGCGGCGAACAAGAAAATGACGACGAGGAAGGAGTCGATGTTCCCGATAGGACGGTCGCCGTCCCTCATGCGGATACGAGCGAGGTGGTTGAAAGTGGACGCGCGCGCTTCAAGGTGCCCGTTCGCAGTCGTTACTCCAGATAGCCGACGCTCTGCGGCCGGTCCGTAAACGGGTTAAGGCAGACGCCGCTGTTGGTGCTGAGCAGATGACGATTTCTCGCGAAATGCACGCGCCAGGGAACCGGCGAAGGGATGATGACGAAGGTCACGACATCGCGGTGTTTGTGGACCGGGAAGGTCCCCTTATGAATACACCCGCCGTTTTGGAAGAGAATCCTGGTACCTGCAGGTCCCTCCAGGACATCCGTCGTTTCGCCGTTCTCCAATTCCGTCTGGAATCGTTGCGCTTTGTTCCGATCCCAGAATCCCTGCGCTTTCATCTCATCGCTCAAGGGTTTGGGTTTCAACCGGAACGCGCCCGTGTCGCTGGTCGTATCGTCAAGATAAACCATGAGCTTGATCTCATGACGGGGACAGTTATCGAAGTGCCAAAGGAAGCTGGAGGCGGTTTGTCTGTCGGTCGGCACGGTCCTATAAAAGTACACGCCGAAAATCTTGAAATGACTTCCAAAGTATTCCTCGATGATCTGCTCGATGTCCGGGGTAATGTGTTCGATGATCCGGGGAAGGCGCTCCACTCCATCCCGAAGGCGGAACAGGCCTGAACTGATCGTGACCGTGTCCCGCTCTTGTTCGAAGAGTTCATCCACGGTCGAACTGATCGTCGAAATGAGGGAGCTATCCGCAGCGGGAGGCAACACCGCATATCCCTGGTCTCGAAGCGATCGGGCCGAATCGATGACGGTCGCCGATACGTTCGAAGGGCGCTTCCATCTCCTCCGGCAGCGCGCCAGATAGAGGGAATAGAGCAAATTGGTCGTGATCGGGTGATTGTTCTCGAAGAGGGCAAAGCGCGCCCAACGTCTCACCCAACCCATTGAACGGCGAAGTGTACTCATATAAGCCTGCTCCCTGCAGATACGGACCGGTCTCCTCCGCGGCCGCTCACCGGGCCATGCGGCCTGGGGCTATCATCTCACGGAGCGCTTCCGCGATCAATTCGGCCGCACGACGGTGCCCCGCCTGATTCCAGTGAGCGTGGCTCGGGAAGTAGAGCGGACCTTGGTCCTTGGCCTCCCTAAAGCCCGGTATCAGGTCGAGAAAGGGTATGCCTTCCCTCTCCGCCATCGCGCGGGCGGACCGTTGGGGGCGGGTTTCAGCATACAAAGTCGGATCGAAGGTCAATCCAGACTTCGCCCAGAAATCCTGGTGCACCTCGTAGGGTTCCGGAATCAGAATGAGCAGATACGGGATCGCCCTCGGCTGCGCTTGCAGCAGCCGGCAGGCTCCTGCGAGACATTCTGCCGCTACCGTCCAGGCGGCTCCGTAGCCGCCATGATGGGGGTCTCGAAGGAATCTCAACGCGTCCTGGTCGCCGCGCCCGACGATATAAGGACGCGCCTGGTGGATGGTCCAGTCGAGCAGAGCAGAGAGACGCTTGAGCTGCAATGGGACGCGCGACGGGAAAATTCTGCGCCTCAAATGGGTGGCGTCGTCGACGGAATCAATCCGACTCATGACTCTTGCCGGCAACCCATCATCACCCGGTATGCGTTCATTGAGGCGCATTTCCTTCAGATCGCCTCGTGGAAGAAAAGTGCTTAAGACCAGATCGGGCCGGAGAGACAGCCCGTAATGCTTCAGATAGACATAATAGGTATCGGGCGAATACGCGCAGGCAAAGGCCGCGTTAATGACTTCGACCTTCTTGCCCGGCAGATGTTCTTGAAGCAACAGCTCCAACTGCCGGCCGACGGTCTCGTGCATCTGGACCCCCCATCCCATGACGAACGAGTCGCCGAGAAACAAAACACGGTATGTGTCGGCCGGCTTCTCCCACGAAAACTCGCGATCTCTGTAGCCAAGCGAGTTGATTTCAATCTGGCGGTGGAATGCGGGACCCAAGGTTGAGGGAAACCCGACGGTCCAGGTCCAGCAGGAGTTCGGCTGAAGTTCCCATGGAAGCAGCGGACTGCTCCTATAGATCGGCGCCTGCATGAAGGGATTGCTTTGCGCCGTCCGCCACCGTCTTGCGATCCATTCGCCGATCAGAAGAAGGGCTGAGAGCAGAATGATCAAGTAGGGCATCGGTGTCGTATGTATCCCGCAGTGCTACATCGCGCCGGTAGGGTCAGGATTCCGATGCGGCATAGACTTAGGCGAGGACTGTACACCACGTGGGGCCAGCGAACGAACGCTTTGTACCATTCCGTCGCGATATTGTCCAGGCGTCTGTCCCAGGAATGCCTTTCACCGCGGCAAACGATCTGTAGCCGGCTGCATCGCTCTCGGTCCTAGAACATCCCGAGCGTGTTCCCACGAATTCGTATCCGGTTGTCTCCATCCGACGGTCTTGCAACTGCCCACAACTCTTTTCCAAAGGATGCCACCGAGAAGCGAAGCGAGAAGGCCGCGAGCGACGTAGTGACAAACGACCCCAGGATGTGAATAGGGGCATTTTTACAGTGGTTTCTATCTTGTTCGACCGTCAAAGCCATGATAAGGAAGCCTCAAGTCATGGCTTTGGTCGCAATTTCTTCCTCCGGACCCGGTGAGTCGTCGATAAATATTCTGCGCGGCTGGGTCCTCCTAACGGCGTATCACAAACATCGTGTCCGGTGGTAACGAGGTTCCTCCTCCACGAATTTGTTCGAGGTCGATTTCCCAACGTGCGGCATCCGCCGGCATCACAGTGGTCGCATGCGCGCGAGGGAGATTGATCCGTTCAGGTCCGCGATACACAGGTCAAGGTATCGGCAGGATCATCCGATATGACATGCATTAAACAGACATGAAGAGAAGGAGGACGGCAAGATGGGAGTTCGTACGCTTGCCGCGGCGAACAACGACAGGCTGGCATCCCAACTCACCCTATTCCTCACGATCGCGCATGTAGCGGCATGGGCCCTCCATATGGCGGCCTATGCCGCTGTCCCTGCCAGAAATGTGCTGGGGACCCACCACGCGCTTGTCTACAGCGGTCTTTACGTCCTCGTCTGTTCGACTGCGGCGCTTCTGACGGCAAAATTGTGGGAGAGAAACCAAGATGCTTGGGCGGCGGACGCCGCATCCGGTCTGCTTGAAATCTTGGGGAATCCCGTATTGGTAACGGTGTTCTGTCTGCTATCGGTGATCGGGCTGGGGTTGCACTACTACGATAAACTCATCATCAATCATTTCACCGGCGCATGTCTTGCGGATCTCCGTGGGGCCTGGATCGACGCGACCGTGGCACGCGGCCGGACCTTGTCGTCCTGGCAAAGTGCCTTGGGACACATACTGTCCCACGCGACGTTCCCCTTGTTGTTTGTGCTCTTCATCGGGGGACAGCGGTTTTCGCGGCGCCTTCGACTCATGGGGTGGTCGGTCGCCGTCGGTTCAACCTTTCTTTACGCCCTCATCATCGGCACACGGACCACGATTCTTAGCTTCGTGGCTTGTGCCGTTTTAGCCGTCGGTCTCGGTCTCTGTCTCCGCCGAAACGAAAGTGCGATGCCATCGCTAAAGGCCCTTGCCTTGGTCTTGGCGATGGCCTTGTCCTATGCCGCCGCGATATCGGCTGACCGGATGTATTGCCACGGTGGGCCCAACCTCTACGTCGATCAATTCGTCCCCGAGCTCTCTGCCGAATTTTCCGGGCCCATGCCGGAGTCACCGATGGGACGGCTGGCTATGTTGATAGGGATTTATGTGTCTCATAGCTCATGGACTTTTGAAAAATCGTTGGAATTTCCGAACCGATCCGGCTCCGTGTTTCTGAATTTCGGCTGGTACTGGCTTTACAGGCTGGGCATCATCGATGCCATGCCGTCGGGGGAGCGTCCCTATCAACATGGGATGATGTCTCTGACGGGGGCGGCGTGGTACGACTTTGATCTCCCAGGGATGGTTGTGGTTGCGATGCTTCACGGGATTGTGATGGCATATGCGGGGTTCATGCTGTCGAGTTCAGGGTTCCGGCAGGCGTTCGGGGCGTTGACCTACGTATGCATCGGACTCATCACGTTATGGGCGCCGCTGGCCTTTGCGCCCAACACGCTTTCGTATCCCTTTATCGGGTTGGCATTTCTGGCGTACATCTCGTGCGCATGGGTCGTATCAGCACCGGCGGGACCAGTCCATTGGATCATGGTTCTGGCCGGTCGGAGAGACGAGCGATATGCTCTGAAGGCGGACTACACTCCTTCAGGTTAGGGAGGATAGGTGTTGCGTGAAGCAGGCCTGTCTTTGGAACAACAAGACCAGCCGATCCTCGTTTGTAATCGGCAGGCAACGCCAACTCCGGGGGGGGATTGGCCTGACCGCCTCTACAGCCCGCCGCTGTTGAGCACACCCCGTTGTTGATGCCTTGAAAAGGCGCAGGCCGCCGGGGGGAACGTAGTAAGTCGTGGGGCGCCGGTCCTTTCGCGTTGCAACTAGTCGCGCTGAATACCTTCTACTCTTTCCCTCCATACATGCCGACCTGAGGCAGGCAGGACCGGAAACTCTCGGCTGAGCCAGGCTCTGTATTCTGTGTCAGGCGCAGCGAGAAGAATCTCCTGATTGACCAATAGAGTTCCTTTGCGGTACCAGGCAACAATGAGTCGATCCGAGCGCAGGGTCTCATCTCCCCAGTGGGTGCGGCGGGTCAGGAGCGTCCCGACGTCGGAGCGATTCGCATCAAATGCGACTCCGCTGGATCGGAGCTCATCGGGCGTAGAGACGAGGCGTCGCCGGAATGCGCTCGGGTCGGTGGATTCGGCATACAACAAGTTGAGCGGATATTCAAAGTCGATGGGGTTGCGGAGGTCGGAAAAGAAGGCCTCGTCGCGCACGTCGAGCAACAACACGGCGTCTCCGGGAAGACTAGGAAAGCGACTGAGAAACGCCTTTAAGAATTTCGACTGCTCCTGCCACGAATGAAAGTACAGGTCCAGGTACTTATTGTTGAAAGCGACGCCGGATCCGAACAGCAAGCTCAGCGACAAACCGACCGCAAGGGTCTTCTTCCGTGCCGCCAAGAGATCATGGATAAAGGAGAGACCCGTTCCGAAGAGCAGGGAGAATCCGATCTGGAGCAGGGCGGCATGGGTATTGTGCTGCTCACCCGTGAAGGGCAGATGCGCGTAGGAGAACATGGCCACGGGGAAAACCAGCAATCCTGCTCCGAGGAACAGCGGCAGCGTAGGCGTCTCGGGCCGCGCGGACGGTCGGAGCCCGTCTCTATCGACTTCGGAAGAAGGCACGTAGGCTTGTTTTGAACCGGCCTGAAGATGCGCGAACAGGGCGGCCACAAGGGAGAAAGCGAATACCCCAAGGATGATGGCCCAGGTATTATCCAGCAAGAAGGCGCGGCCGAGCTCCCGCCGTTCAAATGCCACGATGGCGTGAAGACTGTCCAAGATCTGCTTGGGGTGAAGGAAGAACAGCGGATCCGAAGGATAAACACCTTCGTACATGCCGTACGGCTTGAACAATAATTTGTATCCGATAAGAGAGAGCGTGATGGCCCAGAAAGGCCAGATTTTCGAGATGAGGATAGGAAGGGCCCGGGCGACCGTTGCGCCGCCCCGGACGAGGGAGAGCCACGCGATGATCGCACGACCCGGCTCCATCGTGATCGTCGGCTCGAGGAACACGTATTGTGATAGAGCCGCGGTCAGCAAGGCCGCTATGAGCGATCGTAAGGACTGTCGGTGAGCATTGAAGGCCTGATGGGTGTAGTACAGGGAGGCCAGCGTGAGCGACATGCCGATCCGGTAATTGATCGAAGAAATATAAGGAAGTGTGTGGTCGAGCGGAAACGACACCCAACAGAAGGCGCTCACTGTCGCCAGCATCGGTCTCTCAGGAAAGAGACTCTTGAGAAGATGGTACAGAAGCAGCGGTGACAGAATCTGCGTCAGGAGATTGACGGAGTGGAGCAGCGGATAAAAGAAATCGGTCGTCTTATGCAGCGACAGGAAGTAGTACAGGAAGGCGCCGAGAAGCTCCCGGCGGAGTTCGACGAATCCCGTGTTCAGGAATTCGCGCAGCGAGCCGGTCGCATAGATCGAGGCCAACCAAGTATTGTCGTCCCAAATGCCGTCGTGAAGATACCAGACTCGGCCGTAGCTCAGCAGGGCGAGGAGGGGAAGTATGAAGGGAATCGGGTCCCGGCGCTCGATCGACATGAAGTTGAGCACGCATACTACGTGGAATGTACGGACTCGTCCAGTCCTCCCGAACGGAACGGGGGATCCGCAGCATGCAAATCATCGGGGTCAACGAGCTTCGGGAGGAGACTGCTGACTTCCGACCATACGGAGAAGCAAGCGGTCGACCAGTCCGGGGGCGATCAGATTTGCCGCGAGGAACAGTTTTCTGCGAATCGGCTGGGCCATGACTTCCGCTTGAGGATGCCGGATGACCCCCACCAGACGGGCGGCGACGGTGTCGGCCTCCTCGACAGGCCCGACCAGTCCCTCGTGGTGAGGCGTCAGCCTGATCGCCGATGAGAAGAATTCCGTTCTGGTTGCGCCGGGGCAGACGAGGCTGACGCGGATCCCGCTTCCAATGAGTTCGGTTCGGAGCGATTCGGTCCAGCCGATCACGGCGGATTTCGCCGCGCAATATGCTCCGACATAGGGTGAGCCCCGCCGTCCCGCGGTTGAAGCCACGGTGATGAGATGGCCGGAACCTTGCCGCCTCATCACGGGCAGCGCGGCACGAACGCCGAAAAACACGCCCTTGAAGTTGAGCGCAAGCATGCGGTCGAGGTCCTGTTCGGTTGTCTGATCGACCGTGCCGAACAATCCGGCGCCGGCGTTGCTGATGAGGACGTCCAGGCGGCCGTACCTGTCGAGGCCGGCAGAGACTGCGCGTTCCATCGTGGCGGGAACGGTTATGTCTCCCGCCACGATCACCGCATCGCTTCCTTGCCGCGCGATCTCGTCCCGGATCGCCTCCAGTCGGTCCGCCCGACGGGCGACGAGAACCATTTTCGTGTTCAGGGCGGCCAACCGAATAGCCGTGGCCCGGCCGATTCCGCTTGACGCTCCTGTAATCGCGATCACGCTGCCTTCCGGTGTCATCCGAAGCTCCCGTGCAAGGTCCCGTCGCTCAGTAAGGCCAGAGCGCCAGTTTCGCCCTCGCCCATCTGACGAATACCAGCGGTGGAAAAGAACGGCCGATACCCGCATGGGCCAGGGGGATTAGGAGCAGCCTGACGAGCAGGTACCACCATCGGCGGTCGCGCAGCGGCGTGGCGATCCATACGAACCGGAGCGGGTGGCGCTTGAGCAGCGCTCTTGCCTGCAGCAATTGAAGGCGATTGGAAAGGCAGAGCAACGTCTCGATGCCGGCTGCCTGAGCCGAGGCCGCAACATTGAGCGCCTCCTGGACCGTATCGAGCGAGCGGGGAACGTGGGACAGATCGCCGGAGCATTGGACGGCATGAGAAGGGACCCCGGCGGAGACGAGCTCGGCCTTGATCATTTTTTCCACGGAGGCGGGGTATCTGGCCGAGTTGCTGCCGTAGAGCCAAATCGGCCGGTTCCATCGTCTGTAGAGCGCCACGGCGCCGGCCACTCGTTCGGTCGTTTCCGCCGTGTCAGGGTAGTGGCACAGCAACCAAATAGCCGATGTGGCGGGGGAGAACTCGGGAACGGTGTGGAGCGCATGGATCGGGACGATCGGATCGGCAGTGGGCATGGCGCAGTCGGGCGGATCGGCGGTGGAATCGTTCAGGTGAATCGGCCGTCGCGATCCAGCTCGGTGACAAGGACGGCGATGATGTCGCGGTGTTCGTCGAGCAAGGCTTCCACCGTCTCGT
>JBBILH010000009.1:0-56613 GCA_037445005.1 Nitrospira sp. | reverse complement strand
GGCCAGTGGCCCCACCGGGCAACATCGCAGCCTGGCAGAACGAGGTATACACATGGTGGTTCCTGACCCAGAAGGCGTGCGATTGACATGGGCTGCAGCCATAACGGTCCACAAGGCATTCTCTGTCGCCTTCAGCACCTGCGCGCTACTGTGCGAACGGACCGACGATGATGGCCGAGAGTTCAGTTGGATGCGCAATGCGAAACGAACGGACACAGGGACCACCAATCTGATGCAGCTCTCTCCACCGAAGGTCTCGGACGAAAGATGTGTCTCAAGGGCAACGTCACCCTTGGCGAAGTGAGCGTGAGGGAATTTACAGCGACAGGAGCCGATGCGAAGGAAGATCGCGATTCAACATACGTATATGCGATGATTCCGTTGCCGACCGCTGTTTTGGCACTCGGAGAGCCCTAATTTCTCCGGCTCGGGTCCTTGAGCAGCGCCTGGAGTTCTTCATATACGGATCGCCGCACCCCAACAAACACAATCTCAACGGCCGAATCTGTATCATCTATCGGGTCAATGACCCGGTACGTTCGTACTCGAAACGATCTGAATCCTTCCAGGTCGCAATGTAGCGGGTGGCCCGCTAAGTAGCGTCCATCAACTCCCTGATGCCCTGTCGGATCTCTGCCTTGATGTGAGGATGCAGTTTGCGGATGAGGGAGGCTGCCTCAGAGGTATACCGAGCCAGGTATCGTGTCATGACCGATCGCGACCGAAGACCTTCTGATGCGAAACCCACTTGCCCGCCTCGGCCTGCTTCAGAGACCGCTTCAGCGATTGTAACGACTTGGAGTCGCCCAGGATTTCGATGGTCTCCATCAACCCCTCGAACTGATCCATGCTCAGCAACACGGCGGTTGGGACGCCGTCCCGCGTGATGGCGACGACCTGGTGCCGCCGTTTGATATTCCGGACAAGGTCGAGGAGTTTGTTCTTCGCCTCTGTGATCGACACGAACTGATCGACTTGCGCCATAAAGCCTCCTGTGCAAGTAGCCTTATAAGTGGACGTCATAATGGCCATAACCCACCGATGCAAGCTGATGGCCGATTGCCAAGGATTGGGACCCGCCCACTACCTCGGCAGGTACTTCACCACGTAGTCGGTGCCGCGGAAGGCGGACTCGAAGACGTGGATTTGCGCGGGGCTCATGGGATTGATGCCGGCCTGCATGAGGAGGTCGGCCCGAAGGGACTGCCAGACGACCTGATCGAACTGATTTCTTGTCTGCGGATGGCTCAGCGATTCGCGCACGCCGGTTTCGATTGCGTTGCTCAGCGTCTCAAGATATTTCTTCGACACATCGCAGATGTTGATCGGAAAGATGGCATCGAACCAGTAGACGCACTTGTCCTGCGATTTCAATTTCCCGCGAAACGCGGCCCGAACCGCCTGATACGTCGGAAAGCCGTATTGATTGGTCGTAGGCATGATGAAGATGTCGATGATGGCGTCTTCCCCGACCGTGTCCCCGACGGCCTGATCGCCTTCCGGAGAATAGTCTTTGTAAAACGTTTTCAGTTGGAGGGACGGCAGATGAAATTCGAGATGTAATTCGTTGCCTTCCGGCTTAACGATCGGCGGGTTTGAGAGCCCGTTGGCGTGAATGTACACGCGGGCGCCGTTCGTTGCCTCATGCACGAAAGGCGGCACGGTAAAGCGGCCGGCAAGACTTCGCCCGATGGTAAAGTTGGAATCGATCTGGCCACGCAAGTTCGTCAATTGCACGAACGACTTCGACAGGTCCCCGCCCAGCAGCAACGCCAGCGGAATCGTCTTGGTCAGCGGAGTCGGGGCAGGAGGCGGTTGAAACTGGCCGGGCCCCCCTCCGCCCTGCGGGAATGCCGGTGACTGAGACATGGCGCCGGACGGACTCTGCTGTGGTTGCCCCGGCATCGCGCCTCCCTGTGGAAGTTGCTGGGATGAAGGGGCCGCAGGAGCCTGCTGATGGGTCTCAGACGGAGCAGGGACCGATTGCGTATTGGAGCGAGGCGGGAAGACTTGGGCGTGGCCGAGGCCAAGGTTGAGGCTGAGGTTCAGGGCAAGAGAAAGCCCGACTGCACCAAGGATCATTCGATGAGCATCGTGTCGCAGCATCATCGTTCAGTTGACCCCAATCCGAAAACAATTTCCGCCTCGATCGCCTGTTCCGCGGGTCCTGTCGCACCGAACAGCCCCACCGTGCTCACTCCACCCATCCCCCATTGGGGCCCTTCCGTTGTGCGCGGTGGGGCGCCCCGTTCGGCGCGCCACCCGCTAGGCTTTCTCTGCGGCCCCTCAAAATCATATTCGGATTTAGGTTAAGTGCGATCTCTCTTCTCACAATCTTATTGGTGATGGAACCAGCGGGTGATGCGGACGTCTTCACCGGGCTTCGCGGCTACGTAGGAGATCGGCGTGATCTGCACCGGCTGCTGTGCTTCGTCCTTCACCATGGTCGCTTTGGCCGCCTCGGTCTTCCCGAACCCGTTGGGAATAACCGCCGGCTCTTCCACTTTGGCGCCTGCCTGCCCGGCCGGGCGCTGCTGGCCGGAAAGTTGTGTGAGGCTTTCTTCCAGATCCGTCCGGCGAGCCGGCGAGGCCACGAAGAAAAAGGATTCCACTCCCTTGAATTGATCAAGCGAGAACCAGTACTGCCCTTCGGGGAACGCCTGCTCGACTTCGGGTTTTATCGGGTTGGACGTACTCCCATTGGCGACGGGAAACACAGGTTGGGCCCATCCGGATCCATCGACCGAGACCACATAGACGAAGCATTCGCAATTGGTCCTCACGACGACCTTGAAGCGATCACCGCCGGGCCCGCCTTTGAGCGTTTCCCCGTCTTGGACCATGACGACGTGCTTCTTGCCGTCCTGACCGGTAACTTGCCGAAGAAATGCTACGTCAAGTGCCACCGGCTCAGCAGGTCCTGCCACCGAGCGAGGGTAGACCTGACCGGGATAGCCGACCCCCACGTTCGGCACGCCTTGATATCCGTAAGGTTGAGCCCCGACCGGTTGCTGATAGGGTTGCATGCCGGGCATACTCTGCTGCTGGTACCCCTGGCCCATCGGTTGCTGATACGGCTGTTGTCCGCCCTGCATGACTTGTTGCTGGTATGTCCATTCCGGGTTGCGGATACATCTGTCCCTGCTGCATCTGCATGCCGGGTTGTTGGCCGTAGCCCTGCATTTGCTGGCCATAGCCCTGCATCGGTTGTTGATATCCCGGCATCGGCGCTTGGCTTCCAAGCGCCGCGGCAGGGTATCCGGGTTGTAGGGGCGCGCCCTGGGGCTGGTACCCCTGTTGTTGAAAAACGCCGGGCTGGGGCTGTCCATAGGGCTGCGCGCCGACTTGACCGTATTGTCCGCCGAATTGATTCCCGAACTGCTGCGTGCCGTACACCTGTCCCTGCACATTCATGCCGCCAGGAGAATAGGGGTTATTGGGATCGTAAAAACCTTGTTGCTGCCCCTGCATGCCGAATTGCCCGCCCTGCATCCCTCCCATACTCATGCCGGGCTGTTGGCCGAAGCCCATGTTTTGACCAGGAACGCCGCCGACTTGGCCGGTGGCATAGGGGTCCATCGGCACGGCCCCAGACATACCCATCCCCGGCTGACCCTGCCCACCCTGTCCGAACTGGCCCGCAGCAACCCCGACTTGCTGATTCATGAGCGCCTGCTGCTGCTGTTGCTGAATGATGGCGGGTGGAATCAAGGCCGTGTTGGGCGTACCCGCAGGCAGGCCCATTGCGACGTACGGCGTACTCAGGCGCATCATCAACCGGTTCATGTCTTCGGAGTACTTGCCGCCGTAGTTCTTATTGCTGGTGACCAGAAGATTACGCGCGAATTCGATACCGGCTGGAATGAGAAAGGGTGCCGCCGCACAGGAAGATAGGAGCAAAATACCCATGCACAGCAGCATCTCCGGGAGCCTGAGCTGGATTGATCGATGGGTATGTCGTCGCGGCCGCATAAGTTCACCTCCCCGTCTATTCGTCTGTCGCGGAAACATCGGGAAGGTTCATGACGATTGTAGTCCTCCTCTCCTCGGGGGGTCAACCTTGCGCCTATTGAGGGATAGCGCGTTCTGTGCTACAGCAGGGGCGTTCACCCCCCTCAGTCGACGCTTCGTGCCGTGAACTTTGGCGCCTATGGATACGACTCACGAACGGGATGAGACAGCATCGACAATCTTGGCTGCCGTGGCCATGGGCGATTCATCGGCGTTCGAACAGCTCTATCACCTCTATGAAAAACGCCTTTACCAATATGTCTTCAGTCTCGTCCACGATCAGACCGTCGCGGAAGATATCGTGGGAGAAACCATGCTCGCCATCTGGCGGGGCGCCGGCACCTTTACCGGCGGATCACGGGTCTCAACTTGGATTTTCGGCATCGCCCGGCACAAATCGCTCGATGCGATGCGCCGGTGCGCAAGGCGCCGGCGGGAAGTCGAACTGGACGGCGCGGCCGAAATGCCGACTCAATCCGACAGCCCGTTGGACGACATGGAGCGGAAGCAGGTGGAGACGTTGACCAAACGCGCGTTGGCGGCCCTGTCGCCTGAGCATCAGGAAGTCCTCCGCCTGGTCTTCTACGAGGAGCTTCCCTACGATGAGATTGCGGCTCTCTTGGCGATTCCCGCGAACACGGTCAAAACTCGTGTGTTCTACGCGAAACAACACCTGAAGAAGCATCTCGAACGGCTGGGACAGAAGGAACCGACGCGATGAGCGAACAGGACACTCTGCCGGCAGACGTGCATCCGGAAGCGGCGCTCCTCCCCTGGTTCGCCAACGGAACCTTACCGGTGGGCGAGAGGGAGCAGATCATGCGTCACCTCGAACGCTGCGGCGACTGTCGCCGAGAGCTGGACGAGTTGTCGCAGATGAAGCAGGCCCTGACCGAGGCCTATCGGACGGAGCCGATTCCATCCCCCCGCCTCTCGCGCTCGGTATTGGCCAAGGTGGCGGAGGAATCGGCGACGAAGCGCCCGGTATCGACGGTTGCCGACGGTTGGATGGACGAACTCGATCAGTGGTTCCGTTCCCTTTTTCTTCCCCGATGGGTCCCGACTCTTGCGGCAATGCTGCTCGCCGTGCAGTTCGGATTGTTGTTTTGGCTGACGAACACTCCTCCCCCATCGGAACCGGTGACCACGCGCGCCGTTGCCGGTCCGACCCTGCGAGTGCGCGTCACGTTTCAAGAACAGGCTACGGTGGGGCAGATTCGCGCGGTCCTCGAATCCGTTCGCGCGCAGATTTTGGAAGGGCCGGACGGCTCAGGAAGTTATCTCCTCCGCATTCCCGGGACGCCGGACATGACCGCTCGCGCGCTTCAACTATTGAAATCGCGGTCTGATGTCGTTTCGAATGCGGAGCCGACGGCGCCTTGAACCCCCTTCACGTTCGGATCGACAGAGGTTCAAGAGGCCGGATAGCCGGCGGCCTCATCAACGCACGCACTGAAAGGTGACGCCCATGAACATGATTTTCTGGCCACGCACCATGCTCATCGCCCTCCTGCTGTTCGGCTTCATCTCCGCTCATGCGGTCGCCGCCGGAAACACAGCGGGAGGCCCGTCGAGCGGTACCAAGCGCGCGCTCTTAATCGGCATCAACAACTACCGCGCAGTGCCCAAACTGCACGGGTCTCTCAACGACATCGACACGATGAAACATGTGCTGGTGACCCGTTGGGGATTTCCCGAGGCCAACATCCGCTTCCTCACCGATGAGCAAGCGACGCGCGAGGGGATTCTCGCCGCTCTCAATCAATTCGTGAAAGACGCCGGCGCGCAGGATACGGTCTACATTCATTACTCCGGTCATGGCTCTCAGGTGGCTGATTTGAACGGCGACGAGCCGGACGATAATCTCGACGAGACTCTGGTGCCTCAGGACGGCCGCACCGGTACGGTTCCCGACATCACCGACGACGAGTTGGACGCCATCTTCGCAAAATTGCCGACGAAGAGGGCGTTTATCGTGCTCGACTCCTGTCACTCCGGCACCGCGACACGGTCGCTCGAAATCCGGACCAGGTCGGTTCCCCAGGACACACGAATCGATCTCTACAAAAATTCCTCGTCTCACTCCGGGGTGCACACCAGAGGCAATATTCAGATGCTCCCGGCCAGTTATGTCCTCATGACGGGAGCCGCCGCTCACCAGGAAGCCTTGGATGGCCCGGTTGAGGGGCGCTATCACGGGTTCTTTTCTTACGCTCTCTCCAAGAGCCTGAGCTCGGCGCCCTCTCAGGCCTCCCCACGAACCATATTTCGAGGGGTCGAGACGGAATTGAAGCGCATCCAGGCGCATTTCGGACGCGCGTCCATGCCGGAACCGCAACTTGAGGCGCCTCTCGATCTGCTCGAACAGCCGCTGCTCGGGATTACCGGCGGAGCACCGGGGGGAGCCCCTCGACTGGCCTGGCTGGATGTGCAGCCGTCTGAGGGCGGGATGGTGCTACTGACCAATGGATTGCTCCTAGGCGCGGCGCCCGGATCGACGTGGTCCATTTACCCACCCGGCGACATGAATTTCACCCCCGGCCGCGCGCTGGCCGTCGCCACGGTGACTCAGTTGAAAGGCCAGGATGCGCTGGCCAAACTCCACCCTGCGGGGAAAAAGATACCTGAGCACGCAAGAGCCGTCGCATTGATGCCGGCGTCCACAGGAGAGAAAATTCCCGTCCATATCCTCGACGTGCCGCAAACCATGCGAACCCGTATTGAACAAAGCCTTCAGAAACAGATTCCCAATGTCGAGTTCGTGAGCCAAGAGCAGTCCCCCAGATTTCTCGTGACCACCGAAGGCAGCACGGTCCGGCTGCTGGCGGCGGACGGTCTCCAACTTGTCAGCTCGTTCGAAGGGAACGGGGAAGCGTGGGCTTCCGGACTGGCGCTGGTCGTATCGCGCTCCGCCAGCGCGTCGGAACTCCTGACGTTGGACAATCCTTCCTCGCAGTTGAAGATCGAGGTTCGTGTCGCCAACGCGCCCGCGGCGGGCAAGCCCAAGGTCGGCACCCGGGGCATCGCAGTGGTCGCAGCGGACACTCAGCCTGCGCGCTACCGCATCCGGAAGCCCGGCAAGCCTCGAACCGCCGAAAATACGCTCCAACTCGCGGTGAAGGTCAGCGCCGATTCATACGTCACGGTCGTCGACGTCGATTCAGAAGGGGGAGTCAATCTCCTGTTCCCGAACGACTACGGCAAACCGACGTTCTATCCCGACGGATTCGTTCGCGGCGGCGACACCATGCTGATCCCCGACTCGTTGAACGATCGGAACAATGCCGGGTTTCATTGGGACTACGCGCCGCCGAAAGGGATGGACACGGTGCGCGTCTTCAGCAGCACCGACCTTGAATCCGCACAGATGATCAGGGGGCGCATCAAAGAATTGCAGGCCGGGGCCGCCAAGAATTCGGCCAAGATCGGCACCCGTGCGGTCGGCCGACAGATCGACTCCATTCGCGCGGAACTCGTCAAGTCAGCCACGCGCGGGATCCTGACTGTCTACGATCCCACACCGCATTTCCCCGGTGCGCCGGAATCCACCCAGCCTCTTGTTGAAGCCGGAGGTCTCCAAACAGGAGCCCCGGCTGAGACGATTCAGGAAACTCCGCCGATTGAGCCGCCTTCGGCGCTGACCGTCGAAGCCTCGCCTCCTGCGCCGGCAGGTCCGCCGCCCGATTGGGCCGCCGCCTCGATCACGATCAAAGTCGAAAGCTAGCCCATTGACAGGGATTCCGCGACGGCCTAGAATCCGCGCCGTTCGGAGGTCCTCCCATGCGTGCTGCCGCGGCCGGCAACCGATCCTTCGCCCTCGTTCTGATCATCGGGCTTGTCTGTATCGGCGTCCTTATGCAAATGCTCGGCACCACCATGACCATGTGGGACCTCTCCTATCAACTGGATCCGGACAACGCGCCTCTCCTGGAGGGCTTCTCGCTCCCGGCAACGTCCGTCGGCATCGGGCATCACTTCGCCGTCCGGCGGAAGATGGATACCGTCTGCTCGATCCATCCGGTTCTGCGCGACCACGCACCCTTCCGTCCCCCGAATCACCTCGCCTAACATCGGCCGTCGACCAGTCCCATTCTTCCGGGTTCGATGGGTCTCGGGAAGAGCGTGGGCGGTCGCACTTCCTCCTCCTATTGAAGAAAGGCTTCCATGATAGACCTACATCTCGCCTTCTGTTGCGCCGCCTGCCGAAGAGTGAAGGACGAACACTGGGACGGATCGGTGGATCACCAATGGTGTTCGATGACGGATTACGTCAAACGATATTTGGTCCACGCGGAAGATGTGCTCTTGACGGACACGTATTGCCCCGATTGCAGCGCGTCGTACGACCGCCTCGTGCAATACGGTCGGAGCACGCCTCATCCGGCATTGTAGACCCCTCATGGCGTACCTGGGGGCCGGCCCTTCCGTGACAGGCCGGCCCCCTATCGCAGGAACAGCGCCCACAGGTACAGCGCGCTAAGAATCACGCTCCCGATCATGGTGGGCAAGCCCATCTTGAGAAACTGCCAAAACGTGATCCGATACCCGGCTTTCCTGGCCATGTCCACGATGACGACATTCGCGCTGGCGCCGATGATCGTGCCGTTCCCGCCGAGACACGCCCCGAGCGCCAAGGCCCACCACAAAGGGATCACGTCCGGTTGATGGACCAGCGCCGCGTAGTCGGCGACCTCCGGATGCAACGACCTCGCAAGATCCACGATGAGAGGGTTCATGGCCGCCACATACGGAATATTGTCCACTATCGCGGACAACACGGCGGACCCCCAGAGCACCGCCATGGTCGAACCGGTCAGATTGCCCTTGGTCATCGTCACGAGCTGATCCGCCAAATATCGGATGACGCCCGTTTTCACCAGGCCTCCCACAAGGATGAATAATCCGATAAAGAAAAAAATGGTCTTCCATTCGACCTGTGTAAGGTAGGACAACTCGTCCTCCTCGCCGGATTTTCCCCTTCCTTGCCCCAGCAACATGAACAAGCTGGCGCCCAACAGCGCGATCGTGGCCGGCTCAAGGCGGAGCCAACCATGGACACAGAACGCCGCGTTCACCAAACCGAGCATCCACACCGATCGGACCAGGAACGTCCGGTCTATCACGGCGTCCTCCGCTCGGAGCGCTAAAACCGCCGCCTGTAAGTGCGCCGACACCTGCATGGATCGCCCGAACGCCAGCCATAGTCCGCCGAGAAAGACGGCCATGATCAGGCCGACGATCGGACCCATGACGAAGAGAAAATCCAGATAGCCGAGTTGAGCCTTGCTCGCGATCATGATGTTGGGGGGATCGCCGACCAACGTGGCAGCCCCTCCGATGTTCGAGGCCACCGCTTCAACGATCAAGAAGGAGACGGGATTCAGCTCAAGGCGTTTCGTTATGGCGAGTGTCACCGGCGCCATCAGCAAGACGGTCGTCACATTGTCCAACATGGCGGAGAGACCGGCCGTCACCAAGGCCAGCAGCGCCACCAGCCGAAACGGCTTGGCTCTCGCCCGTTGAGCCGACCAAATGGCCAGCACGTCGAAGAGACCGGTCTCGCGAACGATGTTCACGATCACCATCATTCCGACCAGCAGGAATACCACACTGTAGTCGACTCCGAATTCCCGCGAGTAAAAGGCTTCGTCCTGCGTGACGACGCCGCAGACGATCATCAGCGTCGCCCCGCTCAGCGCAACGACCGTCTTGTGAAGCCGTTCGGTGATAAGCAGCGCGTAGGTCAGCCCGAAGATGAGAAGCGCGAGTTGTGTTTGCGACATGATCTTCCCGGTTGATCAAAGCGAAGCTAGCGTCGTGAGTGGTTATTATGGAGACTCGCGGCGATCCTGGCAATGGAAGTCGATGAACGGCGCCTGCCGTCACGGCTCAATGCGTTTTCCTCTTCCATAATCGATGCCATCCTCGTACCATACGACAAACCGAGAACAGCACGGCCCTATGGGAAAGCTTCCTCTCGATCAAATCGAGCAATTGGTGCAGGGCGGGCATTGGGACCCCCTCGCCCTGCTCGGCCGACATCCCGCGCAGGATGGGTCCGTGGCGATTCGATGCTTCCTGCCCGAAGCCGCGGCCGTATCGCTCCATTTTGAAGATGCGGCGCGTGAAGCCGTCACGATGACGCGGGTTCATGACGCAGGACTGTTCGAAGCGACCGTATCCGGTTCATATGCCCGCCGCCCGTATCGGCTGCGCATTACCGATCTGACCGGACGAGTGTCCGAGTCCCACGATCCTTACGCTTTCGCGCCTCTCTTGACCGACTTTCAATTGCACCTATTTGCCGAGGGCACGTTTTTCAAAGCGTACGACACGATGGGGGCGCATCTGCGAACAGTGCAACAGATTTCCGGTGTTCATTTCGTGGTGTGGGCGCCGAATGCGGGGCGCGTCAGCGTGGTAGGCGATTTCAACAATTGGGACGGCCGCCGCCATCCCATGACCAATCGCGGACCGACCGGCCTTTGGGAACTGTTCGTTCCCGGCCTCGGCGAAGGCGCGCTGTACAAGTACGAGATCAAACCGCGGGATCGCGACACCGTGCTTCTCAAGGCGGATCCCTACGCCGTCGCTTCGGAACTGCGACCCAAGACCGCTTCCGTAGTACGGGACATCTCTTCATATCGCTGGCGCGACGGCGATTGGATGAAGGCTCGTGAACAGCGAGATCCCCTTACCGCTCCTTTGTCCATCTACGAAGTTCATCTGGGATCGTGGATGCGCGTGCCGGAGGAAGGCAATCGGTGGCTGACCTATCGCGAGCTTGCCGACAGGCTGATCCCTTACGCCAAGGACATGGGCTTCACGCATTTGGAGCTCCTGCCGGTCACCGAGCACCCCTTTGACGGCTCGTGGGGCTATCAGTCGACCGGATATTTCGCCGCGACAAGCCGGTATGGAACGCCGGAAGAGTTTATGGCCTTCGTCAATACGGCTCACCAGGCCGGCCTCGGCGTGCTGATCGATTGGGCCCCCGCGCATTTCCCCGACGATCCCCACGGTCTTTCCCAATTCGACGGAACCCATCTGTATGACCATGCCGACCCGCGCCTCGGCTATCATCCCGACTGGCACAGCCGCATCTTCAACTACGGCAGAGTGGAAGTGCGGAACTTCTTGATGAACAGCGCCTTGTTCTGGCTGGACCGATATCACATCGACGGGTTGCGGGTAGACGCCGTCGCCTCGATGCTGTACCTCGACTACGGGAGAAAAGCCGGTGAATGGATTCCGAACAAGTTCGGGGGTCACGAAAATCTGGAAGCGGTCATGTTCCTCAAGGATCTGAACGTGCTCGCACACCGGGACTTCCCCGGCGCACTGATGCTGGCGGAAGAGTCCACGTCCTGGGCCGGCGTGTCACGTCCGACCTACAGCGGAGGTCTCGGCTTCACTTTTAAATGGAATATGGGTTGGATGCACGACGTGCTGGATTATTTCCAGCGGGAGCCCATCCACCGGATGTATCACCAAGACCAGCTGACCTTCGGCCTCCTGTACGCCTTCAACGAGAATTTCGTCTTGCCTCTGTCCCACGACGAAGTCGTCCATGGCAAGAGATCGCTCCTCGACAAGATGCCGGGGGACGACTGGCAGCGATTCGCCAACCTGCGCGCGCTCTTCGGCTTCATGTACGGTCATCCCGGCAAGAAGATGCTCTTCATGGGCGGAGAATTCGGGCAATGGCGGGAGTGGAATCACGACTCAAGTTTAGACTGGCATCTGCGCGACTACCACCCCCACGCAGGATTGCAGCGATTGGTGCGAGACTTGAACATTCTCTACCGTGAGCACCCGTCGCTTTACGAGCAGGATCACGACTGGCCGGGGTTTCAGTGGGTGGATTTTCATGACGCCGCCCATTCCGTGGTCGCCTTCTTGAGAAAAGCCAAAGACGCCGGGCAACAGATGGTCTGCGTCTGCAATTTCACGCCCGTTCCCCGTTCCGACTACCGTATCGGAGTGCCGTCAGGCGGTTATTACCGGGAATTGCTCAATACGGATGCTTCCGTCTACGGGGGGGGAAATTTGGGCAACGGCGGAGGCGTCAACAGTACGGCCGAGCCGTGCCACGGGTTCGCGCACTCATTGAACCTTACGCTCCCGCCTCTTTCCGTCTTGTTTCTGAAGAATGAATCGGACCGGTAAGCCGCTATTTCCCGGCCGGTGCGGAACGGACATCCAGCACCGTGACCTCGAAATACAGCGTCTTTCCGGCGAGGGGATGGTTGAAATCCAGTTCGACCGTATCCTTCTTGACGGCGGTCACCCTGGGAAACATGGTTTCACCGTCGGTATTTTTCGCTTCAAGCTGAGCCCCAACTTTCCAGGCACCTTCCGGAATCATCGACTTTTGCACCTCTTTAATGGCTTTCGGATCCACGTCGCCGTACCCATCGACGGGCTTGACGATGACGCGTTTTTTGGCCCCTTTGGCCAAACCCTCCAGCGACCGCTCGAGCCCGGGCACGATCTCATGGGCCCCATGGCGATAGGTGATCGGCTCTTTGCCGACATTCGACTCAAGGATCGTCCGATCTTCAAGCGTGAGAGTATATTCCAACACCACCTGGGTCCCCTGCTGGATGGTCAACCCCGGACCCGCAAGCAGCTCGCCGGCCGGGATTCCGCTGCCCACGGCCACCGATAGCCAACATACGATGGTCCATACTGCGCACCTGCGCGAGGCCCCGTTCATGGTGATCCCTTAGTGTGGGAGGTTCGAGCCGACGCCGATTACCAGAATCTGAAGGGGCCGCAATCCAAATGAACGAATTTGGCGCGAGGATAGTATCCCACCCCGCCGTACTGAAGCTTCAGCGCGGCTGTGCGCAAGTCCCTGGGTTTTACGCCAGGAATGAAAAAATCCAGAGCCTGCCCTTCCACATGGTAGCTGTGGCGGGCCGCGCGCCGCATTTTCCGAACAAGCAGGGCGTTGTACTCGGGAGACCGGTAGCCCGAAATTACATGGATCTCCCCCTCGCCGCCGAGCGTCTTCTGAACCAGATTGACGTGCTCCAAGAGCCGCGGGTCGATCGCAGCCACTTCACCGGTGTGGTGGCAGCGTAGAATATGATTAATGTCGTCTAAAGCGGAGAGATCGTAGCGGCCCGCCTCGTCACGATAGCGGACACGAAGCCGCTCATCAGTATGCACGTTAAAAAAGGATAGGTCGCCCTCGGGAAGCCCGGAGGCGCGGGCCGGAGACGGAAGGGTAAGCCTGCCGGTCAGCATTAATAGCCCGACGAGGGAAGCCTTGAGCAGTGTCCGGCGAGACCAGGACCATTCGGGGGACGACACGGGAAAACTCCTCACGAGGAAGGCGAGAGGCAGCCTACGTAATTGCCGCAGCCTTTTATCAAAACGGTACCACGAGGTCAAGCGGAATTTGCGCGCGCCGGCAATTGAGTCTTCGCTAGACACCACATGTCATTATCGGTAGTATTCGGGAAGATACAGGAGCGATTGTACGCATGGCTACCATACTCGTCATCGACGACGAAGATTCGATTCGCCACCTCCTCAAGGATGTCCTGGAAAAGGCACAATATCAGGTGATCGAGGCCAAGGACGGCCGTGAGGGGCTGGCGGCTTACCAGAAGAACCGGGTCGATCTGGTAATCATGGATATCCTCATGCCGGGAACCGACGGACTCGAGGCGACGCTTCAGCTCACAAGAGAATACGTCGACGCGAAGATCATTGCCATGACCGGCGCCCAGGGCGACCGGAACTTTCTCGACGTTGCCAAGCTCTTCGGAGCCAGGCGCGTCTTTGAAAAACCCTTTGATTTGAACAAAATGGTCACGGCGGTCAAAGAAGAGCTCGCCCGCTGAAGCCTGCCTCCCTCCGGCCCATCGTGTTGTAGACGTAGGATCGATCAGGATTCGATTTTATCCGGTATTTCCCTCATCCGTCACTCTAGGTCCAAGCCGGTCATGTCTTTTCAAGCTACAGTAGAGCGCATACTGCAGGGAAAAGAAGGGCTCGCGCTTGCCGCATGGGCTCTCTTGATCATCGCCCTCGGCGCCCTGCCGTTCAGCAATTTCGTGGGCCACTCCCATTGGGAATACATCAAATGGATCCCGACAATCGAAGATCTTCGGTCCCCAAAGTACCAGCTGGACATTCTGGTAGATATTGCCGCGAATACGGCGGTCTATTTCCCTGTAGGTTATCTCATTGCCTTGTGGCGGCGGGATGCGTCGAAGTCGTATCAGGTGGCCTTGGCCGCCTGCATTGGAGGCGGACTATCCTTGGGTGTCGAATTTTATCAAGTCTATTGCCACAATCGTTTTCCGTCGATCTTTGATCTTTTGACGAACCTCACGGGCGCCGTTCTTGGAGTGAGAACGGTGGTCTCCGGACAATGGCCCGGTTCGCGTCCCCTTTCGACTGACATCACTCCCACCCCACAGGATCGTATCCCCGCTCCTTGAGACAGCGATTGACGAATTGCTTGTAGGCGTTGCTGGGAGGCGACCGCCGGAACAGACCCCGCAAGAATCCGGCCGTAGCTCCGCCGGCCGCACCGACCATCGCTCCGCGCCCCGGACGCCCCACAACGGCGCCTCCGACCGCTCCGGCAGCCGAGCCGATGGCGCCGCCGGCGACCGTTCCTCCGGCCACCTGACCGGGTTTACTCCGACCGGACCCCGCTCCGGCCTCCTTTGCAAGTTCTCGACACTCGTCGATGTCCTTCTCCGCGGCATCTTCTCCGACTTCCTTATAATGGTCATTAGGATAAAGGATGGGTTTCGGCGCGCAAGCCGCCAGCAGAAGCGACAGCGCCAACCCCAAAGTCATCCGCCTCGGTAGGAGAAAAGGACTCATGCGCTTCATCGTAACTGAATAACGATGCAAGAGGCACTACGGGAAAGTCCGATCAGGCTAGCGTCCCCCGGTCAATTCCTTCCGAACGAGACCACGCATCATGGCCGGGTCGTTATAGCCCACTTCACTGAGCGCATCCATAAGATGCAGCCCTCGTGTCACAACGAGTTCTTTGGCTTTGGTGTAATTCTTGGCGCTGAATCTTGCCACCGCCGGCTGCCCATTGACGATTTGGCAGGCCAGAACTTCTCCGTTTACTTCCAACGTGCCGCCCTGTTCGACCAACGTTTTCGCCTCTCCGATCGTGATGCCGTGGAGCCGGGCGAATTCGTCTATTCCGCCGGTTTCCACCAAACGCCCATCCGGCATGATGCAGAGTCGCTTGAAATGCGGCGACCAGTCCTTTCTGAAATCCACATACTTGATATCGCCTCCCTTGGATACCGCGCGATCCAGGGTGCGAAAATCCAGTCCGAGATTTTTCTGCTCCAGCTTGGCCTTCAACTCAACAGGCAAAGTTCGATAGAACACGTCTTTGGCTGCATCGAGAAGATCCATCGATCGCCCACGGCTCAGCTGTTCCGCTTCGCTGAACTGCATGAGGTCCAAAACGAAGGTCTGCTTTGGAACCGTGTCCCCGGGCTTCACGACACAAGCAAACAGGCCGCGGGTCACCAATCCCCCGGAGCGCGGATAGACATAGGTGCCGCCGTTCGTTAGGAGCGACAACATCGACTCCATCGGCACGTCATAGCTTTCAGCAAGAACCTTGGCGTGGGCGTGGAGATCTTCAGGAAGGGTCATGGCACAGGCCGTCACATTTCCCGGGGCATCGGCTTCGGAGTAATCCTCAATGATGTTGTAGAGAACCGTGGGCTTCGGCTTGTCACTCTTTTTCTTGATCTTAAACATTAGGGTGGGTGTCCATCAGTTTGATTTACTTAATAAGTCCCTGATCAAGATGTGCGTAGGGTGGCAGGGTCTGCAACCTCGAATCTTCAACGCCTCCCCCGATGGCGAAGTGATAGATGGATTGGAATGTCAGCCCCCTGATCGCGAGAATTTCATGCACCGGATCATCAAAAAAGCATCCGATGCCCGTCGCCCTCACTCCTATGGCCTCTGCCTCCAAATAGAGAACTTGTCCCAGGATTCCTGATTCCCAGAACATGCGTGGATACCACCAGGCTCCCCGCTTCCGCAAGGGGGCGTCGAATTCCGCCAGCATTCCGAAGGAGAATGCGCTGTCGCCGGCGATCTCTTGATGACAGCTCACCTGAGCCGCCAGCCGCTTCGCGTCCCCTTCCAACAACCAATAGAGAGGAAGATCCTCCGGACTTCCCGAAACTTTGCTCCAGGTCAGTTCGGCGCTCATCGATTGCCGAATCGATTCGAACTTCCGCCGGTCGCGAACAAGAACATACACCCCGGGCGTCAAACCATCGATACGATGCACGAAAAGCAGGAGATGGATACCGGGATCATAGGGCCACAGGTCCCAAGGAACAGGCCGGTTTGCTTGCGGCAGGGGGGGAAATGTCATCACGCGGCCCAGCATTTGGTAGAATGCTGGAGCCGCAATCGAAGTTTTCCCGTCGAAAGCGACGGCGCTCCGCCGTTGCCGGATGATCCGGCCTGCCGATGGGCTCTCGCGAAGCGTGAACCGTGAATCCTGAGCCGAATCTATCACCGCGCCTGACGATGGCGCTTGAAGGAACAATCGGTCGGTCGTCGTTTTCCAAGAGGCCTCGGCCGCTGCATCGATGAGGTCCCAGTCAACGCCGTGCTGACGGCTGAGGCGGTTGGCCTTCCCGAACCAGGCTCCGCAAGCCAACTCCTCCACAATCTCGGCATCGAGAAACAGCGGCAGTGATTCTCGTTCCGATCGCTTGGCGCCTGCCCCTGAACGATCGACGGCATTCCCAGGCCAAACCAGACACAGGCAATCCGGATGTTCAGGCTCCGCATCCGCAAAGTCATCGGATCGATTGGTCCCCAGCAACGAGGCCGTTGTATTCTGCTCGACGCCGTCCAGCAACGCCATGCTCCAGCCCAGCGTGGCCGCGGCGATGCGCGCCGTCCCAAGCGCATGACCGACATCATGGTTGCAGTAGCGGAATGCTCGCTCGCCGTATTTCCAGGCTTCCCGCCAATGAACCGATGTGAGGCCGAAGATCAACGCCCCGGGAGGAAATGGAGCCAGCAATCGAGCGACCTGCTCGGCCGAAAACTCCGCCCGCAACTCCAGTCCATGTTCCCTCGGTGCATAGTGATAGAGCCCCGGCGGAAGATCGAGCCCGTCGATCGGCGGCAACACCACGTAGCCTTCCGTCGGATGCAGATTCCCGGAAGATGGATTGCTTCGAAGCGCCCACTCCGACTCCCCCGCCTTTTTCCAGGCCGACAATGCGAGGGCGAATTCGAAAAACCGAGAAAGGGTCCGCACGGTAACCGGCCGGCAAGCAACCGCGCCGCCCTGATAGATGGCGTCGTACGAAGGCGACACAGGTTCCTCGTCTGGCTTCAGCAAGGGCAGCGAGATCAAGTTCGCGCCTTCGAATCGCCGAAATGGATCAGGTTGATTCGCCCAATCAAGAAACCTTAGGGAGCGCGCGTAGCGGTTGAAATGGTGCTTGGTCCGATTATGATACCCAATGACGCAATCCACGGGGCCATCGGAGAAGGCATTCTCTGCTTGCGTGACGTCGTTGTTCATGGCGTTGGTTGAGTCTACAGAGGGGACGGCGTGAATGTAAACGCGCATTGACCTTCTGCCGGCCTCCCACGTATCCTCACGACGCTATGCAATTCGATCCGGCCCTCGCAGCGCAAGAGGCGCTACTGGAGGCGGCGAACGAACTCGGCTCCGAATGGCGCCTGGCCGCCGACTTGGAGGACACGTTTTCACTTAATGCCGGAGAAGCGGCGAAACTTGCTTACGAACGGCTGCTCGCTTTGGCCGACCGATATCCTCAAGCCCATTGTTTCCAAGCATTCTGTATCTATATCACCTGGCAGCAGGCCGCCGAGGAAACTATCGCGCGCCATTTCCGAACCGGATTGGCCCTGTCGGAACGCTATCTCGCATCGGCCGAAGGAAAGCGTCCCGAGCATCTGGCGCAAGTGGCGCAACTCTTCACGTCATTTCGAATAGGCCTCGGCCTGGAAGAAGAAGACGAGATTCAAGTCGAATTCAGGCGCGACACTCCGAAGGGGGGCGACTGAAGGAACGCGTGTCTGCTGAAGTGTGAAGCGACGCTTCACGAAGAGATGTCGGAAGACGACAAGCATCGAGCCAGAATCTTTCTTCATCGGGGTGATTTGCCTAGAGCCCGTGAGGCATGGGAAGCCGCCGTGGCCGACGACCGACTATTCGGCGATAAGCGGACCCTTTCCAACTCCCTGGGGAATCTCGGCAATACCTGCGCTCTTCAGCAGGACTTCGAGAAGGCTGAATGTTGTTATCGAGAAGTCCTCGATCTTCAGCGAACGGAGCGGGATCGTCACGCCATCGCCCACACGCTGGTCAACTTAGGGAATCTCCACATCGGAACCGATCATCCGGCCAAGGCCCGCCCCTATTTTCTTGAGGCCATGGATATCTTGAAAGAGCTGGGAGACGATCGCGCGCTCGGGATCCTTTATCATAATTTGGCGATGCAGGAGACGCGCGACGGTCGGTGGGAGGAAGCTGTCGATACATTTTCACAGGCGCTCGACTGTCACCGTATCGTCGGAAATGAAGAAGGCTTGGCTCTCACCTACGCCCAAATGGGGAAGGGCTTTCTGGATCGTCATGACTTGACAAACGCCGAACGCTGCCTGAACAACGCGTCCGAGCATTACATCAAACTGGGGCACGGGACGGCGGAAGCGGCCGTGCTCCGTCTCCTCGCGACCCTTTATGAACTTCGGCACGATCATCTGCCGGCCAGACGGTGCCTTGAACGCGTCGTTCAGCTCGATCAGCGCTATCACCTTCCTGAAGCATCCGCGGATCGCGACCGGCTGGCGCAACTGAGCGGTCCCTTTCGACCTTAGCGATCCGCGAATATCCATCTCTTTCTGGACTTCCCGCAGTTCTTTGGTACGGTAGCCCTATCACTTCCCGCACACCTCAAGTTGGCCTGTCTTCTTGCCGACATAAGGTCGATTCGGATGTTGCATGAACGCAAAGATCGCGCGCCTTATCGTCGGCTCGGTTCTGCCCTTCCTTATCGCCCCTGCCGGAGCGGGCGCGGAACCGCCGGACCCACGACTGCCGGTCGGAACCCAAGAGATCGGTTTGACCGCCGGATACCTGTTGCCGCACCGCCTGACGACGGATCATACGACGAAACAGAGCGGTCCGGCTTTCATGCCGTCATGGAGCATGGTGCTGACGGAGTCGATGGGTTCAAATTGGTATCGAGGCCAAATCCTGATCGGCGCCGAGATCGTCTATATCCAGTTTCAACGACCCTTCCTGACGCACGGCGTGGGTTTTACTCCCAAGATCAAGTATCTCTTCGAAGGAACCCATTCGGTCCGACCTTATGTCGAATTCGCCGGCGGGCCGTTCTACACCGATCTCGCAGGACGTATTCCGGAGGAATCCGCGCGTTTCAACTTCGTCTTGTCGGCTGGGGGAGGGCTGTCATGGTTCGTTACACCCACAATCTCCCTGAACGCCGGCTACAGATTTCACCATATTTCGAACGCTGGGACGCGATTTCCGAACTTGGGCCTCAACTCGAGCCTCCCGTTCGGAGGCTTCTCGTTTTATTTCTAGGAGCTCTTTGTGAGAAATAAATCTTTCGCGGCATGGGTGATTCATGCGTCCTTGGGTCTTCTCTTGGGAGTGAACTTCGCCTGCTCGAGATGGATAGAGGTGGTCGGCGCCCCCGGACCTTCCGGCGAGGGGACGACGCACATGATAGCCCGGGACGAACAAGTCCCGCTGGTGGTCGAACAGATCACGGTCACCAGAAACGGCGCCCCGCAGAACCCGATACCGGAAACCGAGCAACGCCTTTTAGGCACGATGCGCGGCATCGGTTTGTTTTCACGACTAGACTCAAGCCAGTCCAACGACCTTGCCGACGGCCGCAAAGCGATTCGGGCGAGAGTGTCGTTTGACGAAGCGATCGACCCTCATGCGGGGGCGGCCGCGTGGAAAGGCATCGTCATCGGGGCCTCGATGTTTCTCCTCGCACCGGTCATTCCGCTCCAGTATGACTACGCCACCCACATGACGCTGGAACTGGAACGCTGGGACGGAGAATTGAAGCGTTATGAGAGCCAATCGGCCGGAACCGCGCATTACCACTTGTTCGGAGCCACACCGATCATGCTGGATGAATTGCGAGGATACGTGACGGAATCCTGCCTCACCACTTTGATGGAGCAATTAGTCAAGGACACGGTTTTCTACCAGGCCAGCAGCGCGCCGCTGGAGGACCGGCCGATCCGTTCCGTCTCGGTCAAAACTAAACGGCGCGATCTCTCCGCCGTTCCCGTTTCCACCGCCCCGGCTCGTTGAGCGAGCCTCGCGGAGCCATGTTCTGTATCACCGCCCCCCTCATTCCACGGACCACTGGCTCCTTGGAATCCACCGATGGTAATATGGCGTCCGACCGGGGACCATGCGCATGGACATCGACGCGTTCCGCAAGATGGTGGCGAAGAATCCCGATGGGTTTCTCGGCCGGTACGGTCTAGGAAACAAGTTAGTGCAGGAAGGCGGCAGCCTTGAGGAAGCCGTTGAGCATCTGCAAGTCGCCGTGAAACTGGATCCGTTCCACGTCGCCTCCCACCTCGCGCTCGGCCGCGCTTTGATCGGCCTGCAACGGCCCAAAGAAGCGCAGCCGGTGTTACAGGCAGGAATCGACGCCGCCCGTTCCGGTCGCGCAAACGGCGGGCGAGACTTGGTTCCCGAGATGGAAACGCTCTTGAAACGCACGGGTGGTTTCTAGCCCCGGAGGTGCCCGATGTCGCTGGATGAGGCAAGGAGACGGATCGATTCCGCAATAGCCCAGTACGGGACACATGCCGCCGCCGCCATCGACCTGGTGATGAATGAAGTCCGCTCCGACATGGGAGCCGGAGCCTTCAACGAGCTGGTCGAGGAGTTCGACCTCGAGCTGACGTACAACATCGCGCCGCTCGAATCCGACTACTCGAACAGCTGACCCGATACGAGACGCGTCACTTGCCTGTCGTCTGGGCCGCCATTTCAGCGCACGGTTTCGGCCATGCCGCTCAAGTCGTTCCTGTGCTGAATGAACTCGGCAAGCTCGTTCCCCATCTGAGCGTCATCCTCCGCACCGTCGTTCCCGTCGAATTTTTCTCGGACCGGCTTCACGTACCTTGGTCTGTCCAGGCGGTTCGCCAAGACATCGGCTGCGTACAGCAAGGCCCGCTCCGCATCGACGTCGATGCGACGTGGAGAGCCCACGCAGACTTCCACGCCGATTGGGCGCGACGCCTTGAAACGGAAACGTCATCGATCCGGGCTAGTCGACCCGACCTTATTTTGGCGAACACCTCGTACCTCGCGTGTTCCGCGGGATCCCAAGTCGGGATTCCGACGGTCGGACTGACGAGCCTGACCTGGTCTGAGATCTTACGCCCGCATGTCTCAGTCGATCGCCCCGATCAACTTGCCACGATTTCGATGATCGACGATTCTTACGGGCACGCTTCCCTCGCGCTTCGGATTACGCCCGGATTACCGTTGACCCCGTTCAAGAGGGTCATCGATATCGGTCCGATCGCGGAACCCGCCCCGTCACAGAAAACCATGGTCCGCGCTCGCCTGAACATCGCGGACACCGACCGGCTCGTCTTGATCGGCTTCGGTGGCATCCCGCTGACCTCGCTTCCGTGGGCGCAAATAAACGCGATGAAACGATTCCGTTTCGTGTTCGACGGCGAGGTTCCGGCTTCGTTCCCGCGTATTCTCTCTCTCAAACGTCTGGAATATTCGTTCAAGACTATGTTGGCCTCCTGCGACGCCGTCATGACAAAGCCGGGATACGGGACCACGGTGGAATCCGTCGCCCTCGCTCTTCCCGTGTTGTATGTCCGGCGGCACACTTTTGCTGAAGAGCAGCCCCTCGTAGATTTTCTCAAGGTATTCGGACGGTCGCGTGAACTCCCGTTGGACGACTTCATCGCAGGTCGATGGGAAGAGTCGCTCGAGGCCGCCTTCGCGCAGAAACCGCTCTCGGCTCCGCCCCCCTTTACGGGGGCGTGCGAAGCGGCCCAATATCTGACGACGTTGATTTAGCGCTTCCGGCTTGCCGTTTTATTCAATATTCTTGAGAACTTAATCGTAGATCTTTTTTGCGTATCAGCCCGTAGATGCTATAGTGGTGACGGACGAACGGTGTTTCCCTATATTGACCTCGGGTTCCTTCAACGATATGGACACACCTGCCCGACGCACCACGACCGTGATCGATCCCGCACTCTTGGCTCGGATAGTCAAGGGAGACCAGCAGGCGTTCAGCCAACTGTATGATCATACGAGCACCTTGCTCTACACCCTGGCACTGAGAATTTTGGGAAACCGTGAGGAAGCCGACGAATTACTGCAAGACGTCTATCTCGAAGTGTGGAGAAAAGTGGCCCGCTACGACGTGGGGCGGGGAACGCCTGTGGCTTGGTTGATTACCTTGACACGCAGCCGAGCTATAGACCGACTGCGCGCGAGAAGCGCGAGAGGCTATCAAATGAACACCTCTCTCGACGATTTGTCGGCTGCGCGGGCGCGCGATTCCGGCCCCAGTCCGTTTGAAACCCAGGCGGATCAGGAAATCCGAATGGCCGTGGGGACCGCCATTACGGCTCTCCCTCCGGCTCAACAACAGGCCATTGAGTTGGCGTACTACGAGGGACTTTCGCATAATGAAATTGCCGCAAAATTGAATCAGCCGCTGGGGACGGTGAAGACGAGAATCAAGCTCGGCATGTCAAAACTTCGCGACACCCTCCGGCATTGCTGGAACCAAGGTGATCTCGAATGACCCATGATGAACTAGAAGAAGCGTTGCCGCTCTATGCAGCAGGCGCTCTCGACCGGCCTGAACGGCAGGCGCTCGAAGCCCATCTGCTTTCAGGTTGCCCCTCTTGCCACACAACTCTGAAGGATTTTCAATCGGTCGCCGGTTTGCTTCCGTTCGGGCTGACGCCGACTCAGCCTCCGCGCGCATTGAAGGCGCGGATCATGGCTGCGAGAAATCCCGTCGCCGTCGCCTCAGAGGATGCGCAGAAAGAACCTCCGAAACCTTCGCTGGAACCCGGTGAATGGATGAATCATCTCTTCCCGCCGGTGAGCCCAAACCGATCGGGCATCCTGCCTTGGGGTATCGCCTTCGCCTCCCTTGCGGTGCTCGCGGCAGCCGGCTATTTCGGCTGGGGGTATGTCGCCAGGCTATCGGATGAGACGGCTAAGTTGCATCAGCTTGAATCCACGGTTCAGGAGCAGTCGCTCAAGTTGGCAGGCCTGCAGCGGGAACTCGGCGAGCGGGAACGCTCGCTCTCCGAACTTCAGCAGGATCTGGAACGCAAGACGACGGACCTCGCGGAGTTGAAAGAGCAGATCATCGAACGTGAAACTGAGATGGAGGCCCTGCGCACGCAGCTGACATCGAAGGGAGTTCCGTTTCCAAAAAGCAAGACACCACAGGACGAGTTAGCCGCATTGCTCCACCGTCCCGATATTCGAGTCGTCTCCATGGTCGGCTCGGAAATGGCCAAGACCGCGTCGGCGATGCTCCTGTATGACGCCCCCAGCAAGAGACTCTGGCTCTATGCGGTGAATCTTCCTGAATGTCTCAATGGAACGCTCTATCAGCTTTGGGCCATCGATCAGACCCCAAAGAGCATCGGAACGTTTCACATGGATTCCGGCGAAACCGCGCATCTACTTGTGACACGCGTTCCTGACTTCGAGCGTGCCAAGAAGTTCGCTTTGAGTTTGGAGCCTCCCGGAGGCCGGCCTCAGCCGACCGGTCCCATCTACCTCGTCAGCCAGTCCTGAGCGGTTCGTCGCCACGCCCCTTGACCCGCCGCAAGAAGAACGCTACAAGGCTGTTCGGTCACGGGTCACGCCTTATCCCATGCCTGCACGAGACATACAAAGAACGACGGATCAGGCGATCGACGACGACGCAGCCTTCATGCGCGCAGCGCTGGAGGAAGCGTCACGCGCCACGGTCGTCGGCGAAGTGCCTGTCGCAGCTGTCATCGTCGGGAAAGACGGGATCGTCTCGATTTCGCACAACCGCCGTGAGACATGGCAGGATCCGACCGCCCATGCCGAAATCATCGCCATTCGAGCGGCCGCACACCGGTTGGGAAGCTGGCGCCTGACCGGCACCACAATCTACGTCACTCTGGAGCCCTGCGCTATGTGTTTGGGCGCGATTCTACTGGCCCGCATCCCACGCGTCGTCTTCGGAGCTTGGGATCCCAAAGCAGGCGCCTGCGGCTCGATTTTCGATCTAACGACGGAAACAAGATTGAATCATCAGATCGCAGTGAGAAGCGGAGTGCTGCAGGAGGAAAGCCAGCGGCTATTGCAGGAGTTTTTCCAGGAATTGCGTTCCACCGGAGGGGAGTCGTAGATGCCGGCGTCGCATCGGACCCTTTAATCGCGGAGGGGCATATACCGCACTGTTCCTTCCGTCACGGTAAAGGCTACGGCGGCGTGCCAATCCGGGCCACAGGAAAGCCACTCGACGATCCATTCGGATTCAACAGTGTTGGCGTCTCTGATTTTTCCGATTACACGAGCGGGATTCTTCGAAGGGACGATCTCGCACGATTCGAGGGAGCTCAATCCCACGCCCTTCCCTTTCAGTACCGCCTCCTTGGCTACCCAATACCTGAAAAACTCTTGTCTCCGGTTTTCGGAAGAAAGACCCGCCAGTTTCTCCTGTTCACGCGGATTGTAGAAGCGGGCCGCCAGTCCGGCCACATCAGTGTGTTCCCTCACCCGCTCTATATCTACGCCGATCTCACACCCACGGCAGATCGCCATCAACAATCTGCTCCCTGAATGAGCCAGATTGAACCGAAGAGTTGCGCCCTGAGGGCCTGAAGAGCGCAGGCAGGGCTTTCCTGAGTCACTCGCCTCGATAAGAATCGTCTCAGGCAAGCTATCGAGGTATCGCCCCAGGATCACCCGCACCGCGGCATGCGCAAGCACGTAGCGATGGCGATCGAGCTCCCTAACAAACCGAGCCGCCCGCGTTCTCTCCGCTTCATCAAGCAGGAGAATGGATTTTTCGACGCAGGCGCCCGATCCCTCAAGCTCCGCTCCCCAGACGTGCACTTCGCCCTCCACGATGCGAAGAGGCCGGCTGTTCGTGGGGTGAAGGAGGTTTTCACAAGAAACAAATGCGACCTGACCGTCGTGCACGTTCAGCATCGTACCTCGGCTCATGAGCCGCCGCTTACCCTGCGATGAAGGACGGGGGGCTCCGCCGGCACGGCCGCCATCTTGCCGTCTTCAAGTTTGACCACCCGATCGCCGAGGTGAAAATATCTGTCGTCGTGCGTGATGACGACCACGCTCTTCCCGCGCGAGCGGAGATTCGGCAGGAGTTGGCGATAAAACACTTCCTTGTACTCGGGATCCTGGTCCGCGGCCCATTCGTCGAATACGTAAATCGGGCGATCTTCGAGGTAGGCTGAGACGAGAGCCAGGCGTTTCCGCTGCCCCTGTGAGAGATCGGTGGTCGTAAATGCGCCGTCCACGATCGACACTTTATTGTCGATCTGCAGGCGTGACAAATATCCCTGCGCTTCCGCGGCCACCTTTTCGGAATCGAGACCGAGCAATTTCCTGAAAACGTAGAAATCGGAGAACACGACGGAGAAATGTTCCCGATACCATTCCCGATTGGCATCGCTCACCGCTGTGCCGCTCAGTCTCAGATGTCCCGTTTGCGGCGTATACAGACCCGTCAACACCTTCACAAAAGTCGATTTGCCGCTTCCGTTTCCACCGATGACGAAGATGACTTCGCCGGGAGCCACTTCGAAATTGATCGGCCCAAGCGAGAACGACACCTCTCGCGCGGCGTCTCTGCCGTACGTAAACGTCACGCCTTCCATTTCTACCACGGGCCGTTTGACCGGAGCCGAAACGACAGCCGACTGGATCGACGACGCTCCTTCATCCAATGTGACGCCCAGGCGGATGAGATTGTCGTACGCGACTTGCCCTTTTTCGACGGTCGGCAAGGTGCCGATGATCGCCCAGATCGGCGACATCATGTAGAGAAGCACGACGACGTACCCGATCAGCGATTCGCCGGAAAGCGAAATGAACGCGGGGAGGAGGAAGAGAATGCCGCCAATCAGGGCATAGAAAGCCAGATGAGAAGATGCCTCCGCCAGGGCATAGTGTTTGGACGCTTCGATGCTGGTTCGACGATACAGATCGGCCGCCGCGTAGACCTCCTTTTCAAGGAACGCCGTTCGGCGGTCGCGATGCATCAGCAACTCTTTCAACCCTTCGGTCAATGAACGAAAGTGTCTAAAGAGCTGGGTTCTGGCGTCTCGCGACGCATAGATCGAAGCGAAAGCCCTTGTGTGCAGCCACTGATACACCCATGCGCCGATCGCGGTGGATCCGACGACCAACAGAAAAGTCGGCAACGACAACCACGCCAGATAGACCCCGCATCCCGCCACGACGGCCGCGTTCATGGCGAGAGCCGGTAGGCATTGAATCGACCACGCGAGCATGCTCACATCGTCGCTCAGCGCCACCATGACTTTCGAAGGACCCTGCTCCTCCGTGCACCGAAACGGCGCCTTCAGAATCTTGGCGCACAACGCCAAAGAAAGATCGAGCGTTGTTTCTTGAGAAAATCGGCTCAGCATCAATTGGGAGGCGACCTGAGCCGTGAGCTTACCGGCCACAATCGCCGCAAAGGCAAGGGCGAGCAACCAACCCTGACGAGCTCCTCCTTGGAGCACGCGATTGATGAGCGCCAGAACTCCGGCGCTGCATAGGCCGGAAAAAATCCCGACGCCGATCATGGCGGCCATCATGGAGCGGGAGCGATGGAAGAGATATCGGACAAAACTCGGAACACGGGGGATCATGCGGTACCTGCCCGAGGCGCGGACCGGCCGGAATCAGATCTCGCCCCCTCTTCAGCCCGCAACCTCTCCGATACGATGCGGGCCACTTCTTCTACGTGGGGCGCGACAAACAACCGGCCTGAGTCCTCCGCCGGAACGTAAAGCGTGCTGCTGCCTTCGCCGGCCAGACTCTCCCACCGATGTCGAGTATCGGAAATATGCTCGTCGACGGCCCGGCGGGATGCGACGATATTGACCAGACGGCCCTCATATCGTTTCACGCGATATCTCGCCACGGCCACCAGCGTGGCCTGGGTAAGTCGTTGGATCTGAAAGTCCTGATCGCGAATGTAGTCCGTGGCCGACTGCGAGAGCAGTGACGCGAGGACCCGGGCTTTCCGTTTGAGCGTCGGCCACCATTCGCGCATCCGGCCGTGAAGGATCAACGCCAGATCGCCCCATATCTTGCCCAAGACGATCGCGGCCATAAAAACCCTGCCGAATAGCGGATACCTGTATCGCGCATAGGAGTCGGCGTGCCACGTATCCATCATGAACAGGACGACGGAACTTCCTTGGGCATGCAGCTGTTGAGCCATTTCATACGCAATCAACCCACCCGTGCAGACGCCTGCAATGCGGTACGGTCCCTGCGGCGCTACTCGTTTGATCTGCTGAACATAGTGCGTCGCCATGTCGGTCACCGAAGTGAAAGGCGCTTCTTTGCCGTCAAGTCCTCTTGCCTGCAATCCGTACACCGGCTGGGTCGTCCCAAGGAGCCTCGCCAGTTTCGCGAATACGAGGACATTGCCCCCGACCCCCGGCACCATGAAAAGCGGAGGCTCGGATCCCGCCGGCTGAATCGCGACGAGGGATTGCCATGGCGGAGTCCAATTCGCTTGCGTGAGGATGGCCGCCAGCCCGGCGATCGTCGGCGCTTGAAAAAGCGTCGCCAGGGGCAGCTGCCGTCCATATACCAATTCGAGATGAAAGAACAGTTGCGCGGCCTTGAGAGAATGCCCGCCAAGATCAAAAAAGTTGTCATGTATGCTGATCTCTTGAACGCCCAAGACCTGTTGCCAAAGCGCGGTAAGCTGAACTTCGATGGCGTCCCTCGGGCTGACCCGTGGCGTTCCTTCCGGATGATGACCGACTTCCGGGGACGGTAGCGCTCGCACATCGACTTTATTGTTGGCGGTCAGCGGCAGTTGATCCAAATACACAAAAAAGGCCGGCACCATGTAGTCGGGAAGCAAGGCGCGCAGGAACGACCGCAGTTCCTCGGGCTCCGGCCGCGGAGTCTCTGATGAGACCACGTATGCCACCAGCTGTTTGAGTCCAAGCTGATCTTCGCGGGCCGTCACCACGGCCTGCTTGAGCTTCGGATGCCGGCCGAGCACCGCTTCGATCTCTCCGAGTTCAATGCGGAACCCGCGGATCTTCACTTGGTGATCAATGCGACCCAAGTGTACGATCTTGCCGTCGTCCCGGTACCGAGCCATATCGCCCGTTCGGTAAAGCCTGGCATCGAGGTCATTTGAAAACGGGTGCGGCACAAACCGATCCGACGTCAGATCCGGGCGCCGATGATAGCCGCGAGCCAAGCCGTGGCCTCCGATATAAATCTCTCCGGCGACCCCGACGGGCACAGGCCGGCGATGGGCATCCAGAATATAGATCTCGGTATTGGCGATGGGCTTGCCGATGCTGATGCCTGTCCGGAACGTGTCGACCCGCTCGACCGTCGACCAAATCGTCGTCTCCGTCGGTCCATACAGGTTCCACAGCGCCTGTGTCCGCTCGGCCAGCGCGGAGGCCAAATCCTGCGGCAATCCTTCTCCTCCGCAGAGCGCCGTCAATTCTGAATTCCCGCTCCAGCCCGACTCGATCAACATGCGCCAGGTCGCCGGAGTCGCCTGCAGGATCGTGGGCTTTATGTCATCAAGCATCTGTCGCAGCTTGCGGCCGTCCATCGCAGTCGCCCGATCGGCAAGTTCTACCCGACCTCCTGCAACGAGAGGCAAATAGAGTTCCAGGCCGGCGATATCGAACGACAACGTCGTCACGGCCAACAATACGTCGCGCGAGGTACAGCCCGGCTCTCGTTTCATCGACCAGAGGAAATTGACGAGCGATCGGTGCCGAATCTCGACCCCTTTCGGTTGCCCCGTTGAACCCGAGGTATAGAGCACATATGCCAAATCATCGGGTTGCGCCATAGGCGGCAAGTCATGACTGTCCTGAGTGGCGATCGCTTCCGTCTCGCGATCCAGACACAGCGTGACGCATGATTGCGCGCCGAGACGGTCGGCGAGAGAAGATGTCGTGACGACGACGGCCGCGCCTGAATCCTCGACCATATACCGAATCCGGTCGCGGGGATAATCCGGATCCAAGGGAAGATAGGTGCCCCCCGTTTTCATGACGGCCAGCAGTACGGCGATCATTTCCGGCGATCGGTCCAAGCACACGCCCACCACCACGTTCCGGCGCGCGCCGTACCCTTGCAACACCCGGGCGATACGATTGGCTTCCTCGTTTAAGCGGCGATATGTGAGCGTCTTCCCGCCCATGCCGACGGCCACGGCTTCCGGGGATTGCGCCGCTTGGCCCGCAACAAGCTCGGAGACGCTCTGGGACCATGGATATTCCGTCGAGGTTCGATTCCACTCTTCGAGCATCTTGAACTGTTCCGCCCTTGTCAGCATGTTGATGCCCGACAGACGCGCGCTCGAAGTGGCCAGGACATTTCTTAACAGGGTCATAAAGTGCGTCAAGATCCGCTGCGCGGTTTCCGGACTGAATAGGTCCGTGTTAAACGTCAAGTACGCCTTCTTCGAAAATTCCATCTCGACGGTCAAACTCAAATCAAACTGGGCTGCGCCTGGATCGACTTCGAAGGGCTCCCATTTCAGCCCCCACAGTTGTATGTCGCCTATCGGCGCATTGACCATATTGAAAAGGACCTGAACCAGCGGGCCCATGCTGGGGTCCCTGTCCACTTGAAGCTGATCGACCAGGCGGTCGAACGGATAATCCTGATTTGCGAAAGCCCCGAGTGCCGCTTCCTTGACTCTGCCCACCAGTTCGTCGAACGAAGGATCTCCGCTGAGATCAGCGCGGAGAACCAACGTATTGACGAAGGTGCCGATCAGGTGTTCGGCAGCCGTCTGAGTTCGATTGGCGATCGGCGTACCTACCGCCACGTCCTCCTGGCCCGAGTAGCGGCTGAGCAGAAGCTGAAAACAGGCCAGCATGGTCACGAAACTCGTCACATGATGCTTGGAACTGTAGTCTTTCAGTTCACGGAGCAGGGATTCCGGAAACTCGGCCGCACAATACGAGCCGCGGAAGGTCTGCGCCGCGGGACGGGGGTAGTCCGTCGGGAGATACAACAACGGAAGATTCTCAAGGGTCTTGCGCCAATATTCCTTCTGATCGTCCAACTTATCTTCGGTCAGGCACTGCCGCTGCCACACGGCGTAGTCGGCGTACTGAATGGGCAAGGGCAGGTCGGGTACCGGCAGCTTTTGGCAGAGCGCGTTGTAAAAAGCGGCAAAATCACGCCCCAGAATTCCGAACGACCACTGGTCGCCCACGATGTGGTGGAGGTTCAGCACCAAGATATGATCGTCGTGATCGAGCGTAAGCAATGCGACCCGAGCCAAGGGTCCTCTCTCGAGATCGAACGGACGACCGCCTTCTTCCTCGGCCAACCGTCTGGCCGCAGCTTCCCGTTCCTGCTTGGGCAAGGTCCGCAGATCGATCTCGACCAGATGTGGAGATTGCCAAGGAGCGATTCGCTGGACCAAGCCCGATTCGGTCATCGCGAACGTCGTTCGAAACGATTCGTGGCGGCGGGACAGCAAGTCCACCACCTGACGGAGCACCTGGACGTTCATCGGCCCCTTCTGCCGAGATACGAATAGGAGGTTGTAGGCGGTCGCCGAAGGAGCCAGCTGCTGCACGAACCACATCCGCTGTTGAGAATAGGACAGAGGAAGCGCGCCGGTGCGCGGAACCGGAACGATCGGAGGCAACGGTTGCCGCCGGACCGAGCGGCGCTGCTCAAGCCTGATCTGTTCTGCGACCCCGGAGATGGTCGGGGCTTCAAAGAGGCTGCGCAGCGGCAATTCGACGCGGAACACCTCGCGGATCCGAGATACGATCTGCGTGGCCAGGAGGGAATGCCCGCCCAGAGCGAAAAAGTTTTGATGTATGTCGGCCGCCGACCTCCCTAAGACGCTCCCCCATATTTCCGCGAGGCTTTGCTCGATGGAATCCCGTGGGCGCAGCGATGCGACTCGACCGTCTCCCCCGTTCCATTCGCGGACACGAAGAGCTTGACGATCCAGCTTTCCGCTCGGAAGGACCGGAAGAGCGTCGACGACGATCACGTCGGCAGGCACCATGTATGAGGGAAGTTTCCGCTTGAGCAACTCGAGCAAATGGGGGCTTCTAGACGGAGGAGCCTCCGAGGACGTGACGAAGGCTATCAGAATCGGTCCTCGCCCGTTCTCCTCCCGTACGACCACAGCCGCATCCCGGACTCCCGGGAGAGTCTTGAGAGTCGCCTCGACATCCTCCAGCTCAATCCGGTATCCCCGGACCTTTACCTGATGGTCCGCACGACCGATAAACTCGATGTTTCCGTCGCGACGCCATACTCCTAGATCCCCTGTTCGATACAACAAGGCCCCGGTTTGAAAAGGATTCGGCACGAATTTCCGCGCGGTTTCTCCCGGCTGATTCAAATAACCAATCGCCAGATTGGCGCCCCCGATGCAGATCTCACCGACCATGCCGATCGGAACCGGGTGCATTTCGCCGTCTACCACATAAACGGAACTGTTTGCGATCGGCTTGCCGATGGGTACTCGAGCGCCCTGTTCCGTCCCGTTGGTTCGATACACCGTGGTCCAGACCGTCCCTTCCGTGGGACCGTACTCGTTGTACAACACGGCCTGCTCGACCCGCTCATGGTGCCGGTGCACGACCCCGATCGGAAGACGTTCTCCCGCCGCAATGACGACCCGAAGCGGTTCGAGCCAAGTTTGGGGCACCTCTTGCAGCATCGCGTCGTAGAGCGACGGGACAAGCACCATGTGGGATAGGCGGTGCCGGACGACCAGAGCCGCAATCTGGTGAGGGTCGCGCGCCTGGTCTTCGGTGGGAATCACCAGCGTGCCGGCATGCAGCCAGGTCCAGAAAACCCCGGTTATGGAGCCGTCGAAGGCGAATGGGAACGTCAACAAACAGCGACCCACCGGGTCCCGGTAGTACAGCAGTCGCGCGCCCAACGACGACAACAACGCGCGGTGCGACACCTCGACTCCCTTGGGCCTACCGGACGACCCCGACGTGTAGATCACGTAGGCGACATGGTCTTGATCAATCTCGGGAAGGCGAACGTGATCGGCCTGGGTGGCGAACGACTCCTTCAGCGTATCCAACTCAATGATATTTTCGCTTTCAAACGGCAAATCCTGCCGCAAATGGCGTTGAGTTACGAGGAGTGCCGGCTCGGCGTCTTGCAGGATCAAGCGCTGGCGCTGCTCCGGCGCGCTCGGATCCAGCGGAACGTAGGCGCATCCGGCTCTTAGAATTCCCACCAGTCCTGCCACGGATCGTTCCGCGTAGAGCGCGACTCGGGCGTGTCGCCCTTGCGTCCGACGACAGATGGCCCGGGCGAGCGCCGAAGACTCGGAGACCAATGATCCATAAGTCAATTGCGTTTCACCGCAGATCGCCGCAAGCCTGTCGAGGTGTCGCGACAGAATCTTCTCCACGACGTCGGGAATCGTGCCCGCAATCGGCAAATCCGCGGACGTCCGGTTCCATTCGACAAGAAGTTTCTGCCGTTCACGCGGCGACAAGAGCGGCAAATCGCGCACCATTGCCGTCGGGGATGCGGTCATTCCGCTTAAAATCGTCTCGATCTGTTCCAGAATACGGTCGACGGTCTCCGCGTCGAACAGGGCGCGGTCATAGAGCATGACCAATTCGACGGTCTCGGCAGCGCTCACCGCAAGCAACGTAAGATCGAACTCCACCGCGACGTCTTCCATCGGCAAGCGCCGAGCTGTCAACCCCTTCAGGCTCATAGCCGCCGAAGGATCGTCTTCCCAAACGATCATGACGTTGAACACCTGATTTGACGGGGACGACTGCTCCCTGTTCAGCGCGCCCAAGACCTGCTCGAAGGGAACATTCTGATGGTCGTAGGCGCCGGAGACCGCCTCGCGCGCGCGCGCCAACAACTCGACTCCGGTCAGTGATCTTGTGAGTTCCAGTCGCAAGGCCACCGGATTGACGGCATAACCGATCATCTGATTCCAACGCGTCCCAGGACGATTAGCTACGACGGACCCTACGACGACATCGTCCGTCCGTCCACATCGATGCAACCAAGCTGCAAACGCCGCATAGACGGCCATGAACTTTGTTGCGCCCTGACGGGCGCACAAACGTTCACATGACTCGCTGAGCTCTTTGCCAAGCACGCGGGAGCGTGCCCCTCCCAGGAATTGACCGACCGTGGGCCGCGGTCGATCGGTTGGAATTTCGACCGGGGGCGGAAGATTCTTCAGCCGTTCAGTCCAATATGACAGCTGAGGGCGGCTCCCGGAGGAGTCGGCCCACGCCCGCTGCCAAGCCGCATAGTCGGCGTAGTTCGGCGCTTCCAGCAGAGCCGACCGCTCCGCGTCCGTTTCTGTACCGTTGTAAAGTGATGCCAACTCCTTGCAGAGAACACGCAACGACCATCCGTCTGCGACAAGCCGATGGACGGTCAATACGCAGAGATGCCGGTTCTCTTCTTTTTCCAGCAACAATGCCCTGAAAAGCGGCGGCTTCGAGAGATCAAACGGCACCAACGCCTCCTCGCGAATCCAACGCCGGCATTCCTCTTCTCTGATGGCCGCCGGTAACGATTTAAGCGAGGATTCCCGGACGACGACCGTCGCGTCAGGCGAGGCACGTTGACGCACTTCTCCTCCGGTCGATTCAAAGGCTGTTCGCAGCATGGCATGGCGGCGAACGATCGTTTCAATCGCCCGGGCGAAGGCAGCCCTATCAACTGGGCCGTCCAGTTCAAGCGGAAGAGTAATGTGATTGAGCGCGCTGCCCGGTTGAATCTGTTCGAGGAACCAAAGACGTTCTTGGCTCAGCGAGAGGGGTCGAGAGGTTTCATCAGAGACTTCAGAGACCCGTGAATCGGTCGCCGCTTCGCGACTTTTCCCTTCAGCGGCCTTGGAACGGCTGATGATGTACCCAACGAGATCGCCGATGGTCTGTTGGCCGAACAACTGGGCAAAGGTAAGTTCGACCCCAAGTTCCTCCTCTACGCGATGTTTGATCTGGCTCATTCCGAAGGAATCTAGCCCCATTGCGACGAAGGGCGTCTGCGCACCGAGCTTGGCCATTGGAATCTTTGCCTGCTCCGATAGGATGCGGAAGAAACGTTGTTCCACCTCCCCCTTCCCCGGCGGATCGGCAGGCTCGTCGAGTGCGCACTGAGTTTCTCCTGCCGATCGCAGCGCGAGGACCGGAAGCTCTTCGGCCAGATAGGCTTTACGGCATGCCTGCCGCCTAATCTTTCCGCTCGACGTCTTCGGAATCGCCCCTGTCCGCACCATTACGATCGCCCAGACCGGCACCTCGCATCGCTCTGCTAAGGCGAATCGAATGGCAAGAGCGATCTCGTCCGCCGGCACTTGCTGGGACCGCTCAAGTTCCTGAACGATGACGAGCCGCTCGCTCTCTGGTCCATCCACCGAAAATGCCGCACTTGCGCCTTTCCGTAAGAGCGGATGACAACCTTCGATGGCCGCTTCGATGTCGTTCGGATAGAGATTTCTGCCGTTTAGGATGATCAAGTCCTTCAGGCGGCCGGTCACAAAAAGCTCGCCCTCTCGAAGGAATCCCAAGTCTCCCGTGCGGAGATATCCGCCCTCCGACCCAGCGGCTGGAGACCGGCCGAAGTACTCCCTGTTTAACTCGGGCTTATTCCAATATCCTTGCGCGACACTGGGCCCTCCCACCCAAATCTCCCCGATGCGGCCGGCAGAGACCTCTTCGCAGGTGGTCGGATCGACCACGATCACTTTGGCATGCGGGAGTGGCGTCCCGCATCCCACGACCGTACGCGCATCGTTTCCCGCCGAATCCGGCGGTTCGACGCGGTGAGACTCCAGCGCGGAAAGAGAGACGGGAAGGATCGTCGGCTCGTCCTCCGCTAGCCCAGCGGTAACGACAAGTGTCGACTCGGCCAAGCCGTAGGCGGGCATGAACGTCTGTCGGCGGAATCCATGGGGTGAAAAAGTCCGGCAAAAACGGTCCAGCGTTTCGGCGTGAATCGGTTCGGCGCCGCAACTGGCTACCGCCCATCGACGCAAATCTCCGGTCCAGTCACGTTGTTTGTCGAGCGCGCGGACGCACAGTTCGTACGCAAAATTCGGGGCCCCGCTGTGCGTAATTCGCCAGCGCTCGATCGCCTCCAGCCACCGAAGCGGACGACGGAGGAACGTCATCGGCGACATCAGAAATCCCGGGATTCCGGCATAAAAAGGGCCCACGATGCCGTGCACGAGTCCATAGTCATGAAAATACGGCAACCAACAGAGCGATCTCGCGTTGTCCCCGATGGCGGATCGGTCGTGAATGGCTTCACATTGCGCAAGAATGTTTCGGTGGCCGATCATCACGCCGCGCGGGGCCGACGTTGATCCCGAAGTGTATTGAAGATACGCCACAGACTGGGGGGTCGCGATGTCCTGAACACGATCGCCCTGATGGTTATCGCCGGAAGTGACCCCTTGTGCCATCCGGTTTACCGTCAGCCATTGCGCGGACTCAGATGCGACGTGCGTCAGCAACTCCTCCCGGACGGGTTCGCCTTCATCGCTCGAAAGAATGAGAGAAGTTTCGGCGTCTCGAAGAATAGCGCGTAGCTGAGGCAAGCTGTGTTTCAACCGTAGGGGATCCGGGGGCGGAGCAGGAACCGGCACGACTCCGGCCCGCACACAGGCCCAAAACGCCAACACGATGTCGAGCCCCGGGGCGCACAGTAAGAGCGCCCGATCGCCTGGAGCGGCAATACGCCTGAGCGAGCCCGCGCACCGCTCGACTTGCTGGGCCAACTCCTCATAAGTAAGCTGCTGCGGGTGGTCCAGATTGTCCCGCACAAAGGCATAGGCAAGCCCCTGGGGATCCTGGCGGCAACGCCAAAGAAACAACTCTCCCAGGGTCTGTAGGGACCGGGGGACGTGACTAGTCTTCATTCGATTACGAGGTTACGTAAATTCCGAAGTATTATGTCTTTATGAGATCAAGTTCGATACCCCTCGCAGGAGGTAACTGGGGAGATCCTCGTCTTCGGTATCGGCCCACGGCCGCATGTTTCAAGAATAGTACAGAACCCGGCGCTTCTAAAGGATAATCGTGCTTTTTCGCTTTCATTCCTGTTGCATCTTCTCGAACGGATAGCAGCGTCTGGTTTGTTTGCTCTCCTGCCTCGGCACCGAATCCCTAACCGTTGGAGGACCATACGAAAATGAATTGCAGAAGGGAGCCGAGACAAGGTAAGCTGCGTCCGTCTACCATCGGTAGATCGCCGCATCTGATTGTCGCTCCATAGGATCTCTGCGCGACCCACTTACAACGGAGAGGTGCGAGAGCGGCCGAATCGGGCAGTCTCGAAAACTGCTGTCGGGGTAACTCGACCGTGGGTTCGAATCCCACCCTCTCCGCCATACGAACAGCCGCGTCCAGCCAATGTCCATTTCAATCCCTCAAGCCGTCGCCTTAGAAACAACCGAGAGAGGGGGGGATTCGAACAAGGGGGGTCCGCGGGGGAAAGGTTCCCCCGCGTGGGGAGTTTACGAGGGGGTTGGCCCCCTCCGTAGGAGCGGCAGCAGCTTCCGCTGGCGCGACTTTGAATTCCCACCCTCTCCGCCATACCAACCTTCGGTTGACCCGCCCGCTAATTAGCGATTCTGGTAAACAATGCGGGCGGATAAGTCCTCCAGTGAAATCTTTGCTCGTACTAGCCGCCATCGTGATGATTCTTGACGTCCGGAGAGAGCACTTCATTGATTGATCAGGCACTTCGTGCGTACCGCCGGCTTACCAGGCGCAGCCTCTCTTCATTGTCGCCGGCGGATGACCGCGATCGTAGTTATCCCCCGGTCTTTTCCAGTAAGGCTCGCCGCAACTCGACCATCGCCATGGTGTCCCTTGCGCAATATCGCGAAAGCGCCTCTCTAATTCTCATCTTTTCGATCCAATCAGTTTCCAGAAACACCATCCGATAATAGGCTCCGGCAGCCTGTCCGCCGTCCTGGATCGACAGGTCGCCGTAACCCAACGACGGCACAACCGCAGGCAGCACGGACTTGATCGAATAGGATCCTTGGAACGCGGGATGGTAATAGTGGTCCTTGATGACCGGATGCAGGTCCCAGAGACGCTTGAGAATCGAGGTGAAGGCCGATCGGAATTCCGGAAAGGCCTCGACCAATTGCCGCATCATCGCTTCTTCATAGGCCGAATAGACCACGATGCTGCCGCTTTCGCCCACCGATTCGATCAGCGCTTCAGCCCAACGGCGGCGAGGCTCGGAAGGATCGTCGTGGAGAAATTCGGCATGTCGAATTTCGCCGGATTCATATTCGACGTGATTCGACCATTGAACCGGGATCGACTGGTACGGCCTGGAGGCCGCATAGCGGGGCACCGCCAACATCACCGTTTCAAAATCCACGTGATGTACGGGATACCGCACCGTGCGCAAGGCCGTCTCTAATTTCGGAGAAATCCATTCGACGTTGTCCTTCACGCGGCGTTGCACGGGCGAGAGGTGAACGTCGGCGGGAATGTCGTCGATCGTGGTGACCCCTCGTTCAATCAATCTGCTGATGCCGTGTTTGCCGCCCGGCAGATAATAGATCCACCGCGCAGGCTTATCGCTCGTGCAATGGGCCCAGAAAGGGCATTCGTACGGACTGTGACAGTGGTGATCCGGTTCGATGGCCGGCGGCGACGCCGCCTCTACCGCCGCTTTCATCGCCGCCACCTGCTCGGGGACATGCCCTCGGCGAAGCGCCACCGCCTCACTCAGATCCTCGATGACAAAGAGCCGTGTGAGATCGACGTCTCCGCCCGCATACACGTAGCTCGTATCGATATGCATCAGGCACACCTCGGCAAGGGACACGCCGGCCCCCGATAAGACATGGCTCTGGATCGCCAGATCGTCGACGTGCACGTCTTTTACTCGACTGGAGGACTTGACTTCGATCAGACGCCAGCCGGTCGCCGTCCGCTCCAGAACGTCGGCACGGACGAGCACGCCGTCGTGCTCGAACGCGCCTTCGAATATGGCCGGCACGTTCGCATCGCTCATGAAAGCGACGGTTTGCGCAAGCGCCGCATCCCGCTGGCGAAAACCGGCCGTCACGAGCACTCCACCGGTAAAGCGCCGCCGAGCCAATTCGCCGATTTCTGTCCCCATGTCGAGAATCGCGCGGGTCGACGGATCGGGCGGAGACGCCAGTTGAGGATGATGGATTTCGAGATAGACGCGTTTATGGCATTGCAGCCCCGAAAGAAACTTGGATTTCGACAGACGCGGCGTGGTCGAAACTTGATCTGGCGCGTGATCGCGGGGATTCGACATCGGATCCAGCCACATTCGAGAACGGAAAACCGACGAGAAGCATCGAAGAACTCTGCTAGGATACCCCCCTATGGCCGACGGTGTCACCCAGATCCGCCGCTCCGTGCTGACCCTCGCCCTCCCGGTCACCGTAAGCAGCTTGCTCCAGCGGGCGGAAGGGATCGTCGCCGTTTTTCTCGTCGGAGGGTTGGGGGCGATTCCCATCGCGGCGGTCGGGTTGGGCCAACTGCTGGCCTTCATCGCCACAACGCTGGTGTCCGGCCTTTCCGTCGGCACCAACGTCATTGTCGCTCAGCTATGGGGCGCCAAGCGGCATCACGAGGCGGGAGCAGCGGCGCGGCATTTTCTCTGGCTTTCGATCGCCGTCTCGTTGGGCCTGATGCTGTGCGGCATTCTGCTCAATCGCTACGTCATGCAACTGCTTGGCGCGGCACCTGAAGTAATCGAGCTCTCTCTCCCCTACTCGACCCTGATCTTCCTCGTGATCCCGTTTACCGTTCTCTTGCAGGTACTATCCTCGGTATTGCAAGGCACGGGCGATACCAAAACGCCGATGTACGCAATGATCGTCGTCAACCTATTGCACGTCGCGGCCGCCTATCCCTTGATCTATGGGACATGGGGGGTGCCCGCCCTCGGAGTGAAAGGAGCGGCCATCGCGGTCGGCATCGCCGAAACAACCGGAACCCTGTTTCTGCTGATTCGATGCCTTCCGCTGCTGCATCGTTCGCAGCACGTCCGGCTGGATTTCGTCCGAGCGATCTGGCAGGTGGGCGCGCCGGTGTCCGGGGAACGCATCGTGCAGCAAGCCGGCATCCTGATCTATACGAAAATCGTCCTGCTGTACGGCACGATCGCCTATGCCGCGCATCAAGTCGGTCTCTCGATCGAGTCCTTGTCGTTTCTTCCGGGCTATGGGTTTGCGGTCGCCGCCGCGACGATGGTCGGACAAAGCATCGGCGCAGGCAAGTACACGAGAGCCAAACTGGAAAACTGGGAAGCGAACCGCTTGGCGATGGGAATGATGTCCGCGATGGGAGCGGTGTTTTTCTTCTTTCCCTATGTGCTGCTACGGGTGTTTACGAGCGACGAAGCCGTGATTGATCTCGGCACCGGCTTCTTAAGGATCGTGGCGCTCCTGCAAATCCCTCTGTCATTGACCATGGTATTGGCCGGTTCGCTGCGCGGCGCCGGGGACACCCGCTTCATCATGTGGGCGACAACCGTCGGCATGTGGGCCGTCCGCGTCCCGATCGCCTTCGTCACCGGCATCTGGCTCAATCAGGGGGTCTTTGCGGTGTGGCTGGCGATGATCGCCGACTGGACCGTGCGGATGGCTCTGATGCTCTGGCGGTACCAGTCCGAACGTTGGAAAACGATCCGGGTGATTGGATCGAACTAGCGAATGGTCGCTTCCCCGGCGCACTCCGGAGGCCGTTCCGACGGCCTGGTGTCCTTGCCGGTGCCGATTCGGACCTCGATACGGCCTACCCCTTTGACGTTCGCACAAAGGTCGCCGAGACCCGGCGTGATGAGGCGGAAGGGTCCGCCTTTGGTGTCGGGCAACGGCGCACCGTCGAGTTCATAGAGCAACAGCCCGTAGTCTTTCGCCTGTTGCAACGTCAGCGTCGCGGCATACTTCCCGTCGAAAGAGTGAAAGGTCACATGGTCGGCTTCGATGCCGAGCGCCGGCACCTCCAGCAAACCTTTTACTTTGATTCCCTGTCCCATCATGCCCGGCACGACCCGGCTGACGTCGTCGATTTGATGCTCACCCGGCAACTGCCGCATCGCACCGCGATCCAAGACCACCGGTTGCACCACGGCCCCGTCGATACGCACGACGCCCGGCCCTCCCCTTGGCTTCTCGGTGACCGCCTTAACCATGGCTGTGAGCGCCTCGTTGACCGGCGTCGGAATCCCCAATTCTCTCCCCTTTTCGACGACGTAGCCGTTCAAATAACCGATCTCGGTCGGCTTACCCGCCTTCCAGTCGTCGTACATCGAGGTATGAATGTCTCGAATTTCCTGCGTTGCTTTGACCACCCGCTCGGCCATGTCCGCGGGCAAAGGCACCTTCAGGGCGGCGGAGACAGCGGCGACCTCCTGCACGATTTGATGGACGACGTGCAACAGTTCGGGATGATCAAGGGCCTTCGACACTTTGTCGTCTATCAGGACGGTCAACGGGTTGAAGACGCAGTTCCAGCACATCTTTTCCCACTTGGTTTTCCGGATGTCTTTCGACAGATGGCACGGGACGTTTGCGGCCGCAAACACGTCGCGGATGCCCAGCAACCTGCGGCTTTCCTGGCCCATCAACTCGCCGATCGCTACGGCGCCTTTCTTATAATGGTCGATGACGCCCGGCTCGACGATCTTGGAATAGATGTACGCGACGCCGCCGACAACGCAGTCGCGCTGAAAGCGCGATACGATCCGATCCTCCGTGTCGATTCCGTTCTGAAGCGTCAGAATGACGGTCTCGGGGGTCATGACCTGCTCGATCTGAGAAAGCGCTTCATCGAGATCATAGGCCTTGACGGCGATGATGATTAAGTCCGGGCAAGGGAGCTGCCGCGGGTCGCTCGCAGCCGCCGGCCGGACCGTAAAGCTGCCGCCCGCGCTCCGGATCGTCAGGCCGTTGCGTTTCACCGCCGCCAGCGTTTTCGGCCGAAGCAGAAACGAGACGTCGGCATTCTGCTTTGCCAGATGAGCGCCGAAGAATCCGCCGACTGATCCGGCACCCACGACCATGATCCGTTGCATACGCGTCTCTGTCACAGTATTGAGCGTCGAAGGTTTGGTCCCAATCCGAAATTAATTTCCGCCTCGTTCGCCGCGCCACCGGAGAGGATCTTCAGGCGGCACCTCACGATTCCATTCCCATAATGTGATGGGAGAGCCGGGATACCGAACGCCACGACATTATCCCTTTATGACCGCGTTGCGAGGAAGTACTATAGCATGTTTCCCGCTAAATCCGGCGGTTCGGAGTCGAGGTGAATTGTGGGCGCGGGCTCAGATCTCGGATTACTGAAAGAGAAAGTCGCGTCAGCACGATCCATTACCGTCCTGACCGGCGCAGGCATCTCTGCCGACAGCGGAGTTCCGACGTTTCGAGGCGCCGACGGGCTTTGGCAGTCATTTCGGCCTAAAGAGTTGGCCACCCCGGAAGCGTTCGCCCGTGATCCGATACTCGTCTGGCAGTGGTACAATTGGCGGCGCGAGCGCATCGCAGCGACTGTGCCGAATGCCGCCCATGAAGCAATCGTCGAACTCGAACGACGATGTCCCTCCTTCTGGCTGATCACTCAAAACGTCGACGGACTCCATCGGGCGGCCGGCTCCGCCATGCTGTCGGAGATTCACGGCAACATTTGGATGACCCGTTGTACGGGATGCCGCGCCGTCGAACCGAACCGAGATATACCAATCGCCATCCCTCCGAGGTGCGGCTCTTGCGGGGCACTCCTACGTCCTCACATCGTCTGGTTCGGCGAAGCGTTGTCCTCCGGGGATATGGCTTGCTGCGCGGAGGCGGTGGAATCGTGCGAGCTTTTTCTCGTGATCGGAACTTCCGGCGTGGTCTACCCCGCGGCGGGATTCGCGTCGGCGGCAAAGAACGCCGGAGCCTTCGTGGCTGAAATCAACACCGAAAAGACGCCGCAATCCGGAAGCGTTGATCTTTCGCTCCGGGGCCGCGCCAAGGATCTTGTGCCGCTTCTCCTATAGTTCTGCGAGGTACGGCAACAGACCTTCCAGACTCCGAATGGTCCGCACACCCGGCTCCGTGCCCTTTCCCTCTCGATCCAATAAAACAGCGTGCAGTCCGGCCGCTCTCGCGCCTTGCACGTCGTCTATCAGGCTGTCGCCGACATGCAACGCCTCCTCCGGATCCACGGCGTGCTTCTCCAGCGCGTGAAGGAATATCTTCGGGGACGGTTTGGCCGCGTGAGCCAGACTCGAAATTGTAATCGTATCGAAACGATCGGCGATCCCCAACCCCCTCATTACGCCGAACAGCCGTGAATCGAAGTTGGATATGACTCCCAATTCGACCCCGCTCCCCCGCAAGCGGTCGAGGACGGAAACGGTTTCGGGAAAAAGTCTCCACGACCCGGGTTCTTCGAACACGTCGAACACGCGCTCAAAGAACTCGTCGAACCGATCGAACATGCCGACGCGATAGAACACATTGTGGACGATGTCGAACCACCACAGGCGTTCACTCTGTTTGATATGCGCCGAATCCGATGCTGAAAATACCGGCGGCGGCGCGTCCTTGAACGCGCGGCTGAACGCCTGCTTGATGGCGACAAGCGAGTCCCGATGTTTTCGATAGCCGAACTGTTCGGCATGCCGCAGGTAGATTTCTGCCACCGACCCGTTCACATGGAACAGTGTCTCGGCGGCGTCGAAAAACACGGTCCGAATCGAGAGACTCATCGCCCCCGCACCTCGCCTCTGCCCGACACATGCTTGACGCATCGTTGACTCGCGATGAACGGCGCGTCTAACCGCCATTTTCTTGACAAGGAATACCCCCCCTGCTAGCTTCCATATAGTTCAATAAAAATGGAGAGTTGAGTGCCTTCTACGATCTTCGTTATCGACAGCAGCCCCGCCGTCAGACGGATGGTTGAACAGATCTCGACCCCGGAGGGGTACGAGGTCGTGGGATTCCAGGACGGTCCGGCGGCCCTGGAAGCCGCCCGAAAAATCGGCCCCCGACTGATCATCGCCGATTATCATCTCGAGAACATGACGTTTTCCGGATTCTGCAAGGAAGTCCATCGGATCGATGCTCTCGCCGACACCTACATCATCTCGCTGATCGGGGCTGGAGACCGTCTTGACGAATCACATCTGAAATCGTTGGGCGTCAAGGCCTTTCTGAAGAAGCCGTTCCAGACCGAAAACCTTTTGGATATCATCAAGGAACTGGAGCAGTCCACCGCGACAAAGGGGAACGGGGCGAAAGCGAAACGCCGAGTCTGGCCGCCGGTATCCAGTTCCACTGATTCGGATGACGACGAAGCGTTTGACGGGCCCGGCGAAGAGGAACAGACCGGCGAAATCGAAATTCAACCCGTCATCCCCCCATCAACCAAGAAGGCGGCTCCCATAGCCCAGAACCCTGTTTCCAGGGCGGCGGCCACTGATCCCGAAGAAGCGATGAAGGGACTATTCGGTCAGCTGCTCCAGTCGATGACGGAGAAAACGGAAGCCAAGATCTCCGCACTGCTCCCCCAAATCATCGGCAGAGACTTGGCGGCTCAGGTCGCCAAAGCTGTTGAGACCGAAGTTCACCAACAACTGGGAGCAAGCCTCTCTCCTCAACGCCTGACCGAAATGTTGGAACCCCTGCTGGCGAACGAACTTCCCAAAGTCCTGTCGCGCGAACTCGCCACCCTCGAACCGATCATCAGGCACAGCATATTCGAAATCGCCGACCCGCTGATTAAGGAAAGCGTGGAACGGCTCATCCGAGACCAGATGGACGGGTTGAAGATCACGGTCCCTGAAGCGATCCGAGACCGCCTCGCGTCGATGGAAGGGGACTTCCGGGAGGAAATCAAGAAAGCGGCGGCGACACAAGCGGAACAGCATGCCGAAGCGCTTATTCGCGACACGGCAAAGCAACACGTCCGGCAGCTTGCCGAACTAGTCGTCCCGAAAATCGCCGAAGAACAGGTCACCACCGAGATCCGGCGATTGTCGGAAGCGGCCTGACCCTTCGCCGCAACTCGCCTACCCTTTTCGTCCCTTCTTCCCCCGCCGAGCTTTCGCCAACGCTTTCATCCGCTTCACGTTCTTTCGGTGCTTCTTCCTCGTCTTACGGTCCTTTTCCCTTCCCGTCGCCATAGCGTCTCCTGTGACTAGCGTGAATCTTCTCGCGGCTCATCCGCGTTTCGCGTGCGTGTGTATAGCACATGATACCGAGCCTCTCAAGCAGACGATGCGCCGGTTGCCTTGAGGGTCCACTGATCGCGTGTTAAGATGCCGCGCTCTCACGAGTGTCGCCATGGGCAGCCCTCAACTCGATAAGACCTACGATCCCAAAACCGTTGAAGCGCGGTGGTATCGAAGATGGATCGAGCGGGGATATTTTCGCGCCTCCGTCGGGAGTCCGGGTCGCCCCTACAGTATCGTGATCCCCCCGCCCAACGTCACCGGATCGCTTCATGTCGGCCACGCGCTGAATCATTCCCTCCAGGACATTCTCATCCGCTGGCGCCGCATGCAGGGGTTCAATACCTTATGGCTGCCCGGCACGGATCACGCGGGAATCGCCACACAAAACGTCGTCGAAAAGCAATTGCTGGCCGAGGGGTCTTCCCGGGAATCGCTTGGGCGCGAACGGTTCATCGAGCGCGTCTGGCAATGGAAAGCCTCGTCCGGCGACACCATCGTCAGCCAACAGAAACAACTCGGAGAATCCTGCGATTGGGACCGCCTGCGATTCACGATGGACGAGGGGCTGTCGAAGGCGGTGCTGGAAGTCTTCGTTCGCCTGTATGAAGACGGCTTGATCTATCGTGGAGAGCGACTGATCAATTGGTGCCCGCGCTGTCTCACCGCGCTGTCGGACATCGAGGTCGAACACGAAGACCTCAAGGGCAAGCTCTACTCCATCGAGTACCCGCTGGATCATGACCCTTCGACAAAACTCACGGTCGCCACGACCAGGCCGGAAACCATGCTGGGCGATACCGCGGTCGCCGTCCATCCGGAAGACGACCGTTTCAAGGGCTTGATCGGCATGCGGGCGCGGCTTCCGTTGACCAATCGAACGATTCCGATCGTCGGCGACGCCGTTCTTGTGGACCGTGAATTCGGAACCGGAGCCGTCAAGATCACGCCGGCGCACGACTTCAACGACTTCGAGGCGGGAGAGCGACATCACCTTCCCCGGCTCGCGATTTTCGACCACCAGGCTCTGCTCGATCCGGCCGCAATGAACGCGGCCGGCGTCGATCCCGATCTCATCGCGGTCGTCGCGGCGCTTCCCGTCTCGAAAGCACGCCCTAAAATTGAACAGGCGCTGAAAGATCGAGGCTTCCTCGTCAAGGTGGAAGACCATAAGATGGCGATCGGAAAGTGTTACCGCTGCAAAACCGTCGTCGAGCCGTACTTATCGCCTCAATGGTTCGTGAAAATAAAACCGCTGGCGGAACCCGCCGTCAAAGCGGTCGAAGAAGGCCGCATCCGCATCATTCCTGAGGGATGGACCAACAATTATCTGGGATGGATGCGCGACATCAAGGATTGGTGCATCTCGCGGCAAATCTGGTGGGGGCATCAGATTCCGGCCTGGTACTGTGAAGCCTGCAACGAGCGGTTCATCCATAAACAGGCGACGACCACCCCTGCGGGATCCGCAGTCACCCGCGTGACCTTGCTTCAAGGCGCCCAGCCGCTGGTGTCGCGCTCGGCGCCGACCGGCTGCCCCACATGCTCGGGCAAGCAGTTCCTGCGCGATCCCGACGTGCTCGATACCTGGTTCTCGTCGGGTCTATGGCCGTTCTCGACGCTCGGCTGGCCTGAGCAGACGCCGGAACTCAAGACCTATTACCCGACTTCGACGCTCGTCACCGGCCTCGACATCCTGTTCTTCTGGGTCGCCCGCATGATCATGCTGGGCCTCAGGTTCATGGGCGACGTGCCCTTCCGCGACGTCTACATCCATGCACTTGTCCGTGACGCGGAAGGGCAGAAAATGAGCAAGTCCAAGGGGAACGTGATCGATCCCCTTCATGTGATGGATCAGTTCGGCACGGACGCCCTGCGATTTACTCTCGCCTCGATGGCCTCGCCGGGGCGCGACATCAAGCTCGCGGAGGAGCGGATCGAAGGGTATCGAAACTTCGCCAACAAAATCTGGAACGCGGCGCGCTTCGTCCTTATGCACCTCGACGGGCCCAGGACGAACCAGCCACCGAGCGCGCGGACGTTTCCCGATCGATGGATTCTCAGTCGCCTGAACCGGACGATACAAACCGTGACGGCGGAATTGGAAGCCTACCGTTTTGATCGCGCCTCAAGCGCGCTTTATCGGTTCATTTGGCACGAGTACTGCGACTGGTACCTCGAGCTGATCAAACCGGCGCTCCAAGATCCGGCGCATCCGGAGGGCCCTTCCACGAGACAGACACTGATCGACACGCTTGAAACCTCGTTACGGCTGTTGCATCCGTTCATGCCGTTCATTACCGAAGAAATTTGGCAAACGATCCCCCATTCCGGAGACAGCATCGTCGTGCAGGCGTATCCGACCCCTCAAGCGTCTTGGCATGGCCCGGACGCCGAAGAGGTGTTTGCTCTCCTTGAACACACCGTCGGTCTCGTCCGGACCGGGCGCGTACTGTTGAACTATGCGCCCGGGCAGCAGATTCCGTTTTATGTGACGCACGAAGATTCCTCCAAGCGGAACCAACTCGGGCTGATTCAGCGACACCTGGCCCATCTCTGCCGCGGCACCGCGGATCTCACGTCTCCCGAGAAGCGGCCTCAATCCTCGCTCCTCCGACTCGTGACGGGGGGACTGTCCGTCGGCCTGGCCATTTCCGGCGAGGTCGATCTCAAGAAGGCGGTCGACCGCATCGAAAAGCAACAGGACGAGCAGGAAAAGGAAATCGCCCGCCTGACAGGCAAACTCGCCAATCAGGATTTCGTCGCTAAAGCTCCCCCCGAGGTCATCGCAGACCATCAAGATCGCCTTCGAGGCTTGCAACACGACCAGATCATGCTGGCCAGCAGCGGACAGCAGCTTCGGGCAATGTTGGACGCCGGGACATGACCAAACTTCCAGCGGCCGACATCAGACGGGCGGTCCGCCAAGGCCTTGAAGAAGACCTCGCCCTTGGCGACAGCACCACCGCCGCGCTTTTCCCCCATCCCGTTCGCGCGCGCGCAAGGATCGTGGCGCAAGAATCCCTCACTATCGCCGGCATGGCCGCCGCGGTACAGACGTTTGTCGCCGTCGATCCCTCCCTGAAACTTACGGTGCTCAAGAAAGACGGGTCGCCGGCCCGCGCCGGGGAGGCGGTCTTACGGATCGAAGGCGACGGAAGAGCGATCCTCATGGCCGAGCGGGTGGCATTGAATTTTCTACAACATCTCTCGGGAATTGCCACCCTCACGGCCCGTTTCCGGCACGCCGTGCGGGGGTATCGGGTCTCGATTATGGACACGAGAAAAACTCTCCCTGGTTGGCGCGCGCTTCAGAAATGGGCGGTCGCCCTCGGCGGCGGCGTAAATCACCGCCGGTCGCTGGGCGACGGCATCCTGGTCAAAGACAACCACTTGCTGCTCCTCAATTCGAGCGATGCCGTCACCGAGGCCTGCAAAGCGATGAGAGCGCAGCCGATTCGACCGATCATTGTGGAAGTCGAGTCTTTGAGTCAGGTCAAGGACGCCGTCGCCGGTCAGGCCGACATCCTTCTGCTCGACAACATGACGCCGGCATTGGTCAGGAAGGCCGTCAAGCTCATCGGCCGCCGCGCTCGCATTGAAGTCTCCGGGGGGATCACTCTGAAGAACGTGCGCGCGATGGCTGCGGCGGGAGCCGACCGGATTTCCATCGGCGCATTGACCCATTCAGCGCCCGCGGTTTCATTAAGTCTCGAACTTGCGCCGTCGACCGGCCCCCATAAGAGGTCATAGCCAGTTGGCCGCTGCACCACCGCTCAATATCGACGCCATCCGAAGCACCTTGACGACCAAGTTCCTCGGTCGCCGCATCGAGCTCCACAGGGTGGTAGGCTCCACAAATCGCGAGGCCATAGCTTTAGCTGAAGCCGGGGTCGTCCACGGCACCGTTGTCCTCGCCGATTCACAGACGGAAGGACGAGGCCGTCTGTCGCGACAGTGGTTCTCCCCGCCTGGCGTGAACCTCTACAGCTCCACGGTGCTCAGAGAGCCGGTTACCGCCGACCGGTTCTCCGAGTGGCTTTCGTGGCTCCCCCTGATGGCGGCCCTGGCGGCAGCGGAAGCGATCCAGACGACGGCCGGCATTCAGGTCGCAGTCAAGTGGCCGAATGACTTGCTTCTCGCCGACCGAAAGGTGGGCGGAATACTCTGCGAGAGCGGGGCGGGATTTCAAATCGTCGGGCTGGGCATCAACGTAAACGGACTCCGAGACGATCTTCCGTCCGAGTTACAGGACGTCGCCACCACCATCTACTCGGAGACAGGAAGACTCACGGATCGTAACCGTCTTATCAGTGACTTTCTTCATGAACTTGAAGTATGTCTTCAGCAATGGTCGGAGGCGGGAATCGAGCCGATTCGGCTGGCCTACCGGCAACGTTGCTCAACAATCGGAAAATCGGTCAAAGCCCTGCTAGCAGGAAATCTGGAGTTCATCGGAATCGCGGAGGCGATCGAATCGGACGGCTCATTGCACGTCATCCAACATCCTATTCCCACAGACGGCCGTCTCCCCGAACGCCGCCGTCTTCGGGTCGCCGACATCATCCATCTTCTAGGCAAGGATAGCCCCCAGCGGTTAGAATAGTTCGATGCTGCTTGCCGTCGACATCGGGAACACCAACGTCGTTCTGGGAATCTTCGAAGGTTCGACCCTCAAGGCCCATTGGCGCCTCGCCACGGATTCCAAAACGACCTCGGACGAGCACGGCATCCTGTTGACCAATCTGCTGGCATCGACCGGCATCGGCGCCCATAGTATTACCGGCGCCATCGTATCCAGCGTGGTCCCGCCTCTCACCCCGACGTTTGAGACCGCCATCGAGCAATATTTTCACCGGCAGCCGATGGTCGTCACATCCGACACCGATACCGGCCTGACCATCCGGTACACCAATCCGAAAGAGATCGGCAGCGACCGTCTGGTCAATGCCGCCGCGGCGTTTCACAAGTATCGCCGGGATCTCATCGTCGTAGACTTCGGCACTGCCACGACATTTTGCGCCATTACGAAGCAGGGCGAGTATCTCGGCGGGGTCATCGCCCCGGGACTCGGCATTTCCGCGGAAGCGCTCTTTTCGCGGGCCGCGAAACTATTCAAGGTAGAGATTACCAAACCGAAAACCGTCATCGGCACCGACACGGCGTCCAGTATTCAGTCGGGCCTGCTGTTCGGCTATGCCGGCCTGGTCGATACCCTGGTCAGACGCATCGAGCAGGAGCTGGGCCACGCTGCCTATGTGATTGCGACCGGCGGACTGAGTTCCGTTGTGGCTTCGGAATCCACGACCATCCGGAAGGTCGAGCCCTACTTAACCTTGGAAGGGCTTGAACTTCTCTATCGGCGCGCCCGAGAAAACCAATCCGGCGCCACGTGGGTCTAGCACCCTCCCATAAGTAATTAATTTTTCTAGCCCCTGTTGACTTTATTCTCCCTGTACCTATCTCTGTGTCCATTAAGGAACCGCTGTGACGGAAGAATCGAAAAACAGCAATACAAACGAGAGCTTAGATCAGGATTCCTCCGGCGAGGATCCCGGGGCCCCAAGCGAAGTCCACGAGGCGTTGGCTTCAAAGGAGGACGAGCTAAAGGCCCTCAACGACAAGTATCTGAGGTTGGCCGCGGAATTCGATAATTACAAGCGTCTGGCCCAGCGGGATCAACGCGATCAGATTCGGTTCGGCAACGAGCAACTGCTCAAAGAGCTTCTGCCGGTGGTCGACAATTTGGAGCGGGCGATTAAGGCGGCCAAAAACGGCGGGAGTGGAGACGGCCTCGTTCAAGGCGTCGATCTCACGTTGAAGCAGTTGACGAGCGCGCTGGGCAAATTCGGCGTCCAGGCCATTCCGACCATCGGGCATCCGTTTGACCCTTCGGGACACCAGGCCGTCGCCTCCGTTCCGTCTGAAAGTGTTCCGGAGCAGCATGTGGTCGAGGAATTCCAGCGCGGCTATCGATTGCACGATCGTGTCCTTCGAGCCGCAATGGTGACCGTGTCGACAGGATCGGCTCCAAGCGAAGCCGGAGACGCGTCCCCGACATCTTGAGAGACGGCGAGAGTTAAGAGTCATCGTCTAGTTGAAGGAAGGAGTACGACACCATGGGAAAAGTCATCGGCATCGACTTGGGAACCACCAATTCCTGCGTCGCGATCATGAGCGGCGGAGACCCGGTCGTCATCGCCAATGCTGAAGGAGCGCGCACCACGCCGTCGGTCGTCGGCATTACCGACAAGGCGGAGCGTCTGGTCGGTCAGATCGCCAAACGCCAGGCGATTACCAATCCGGAGAACACGATCTTCTCCGTGAAGCGGCTGATGGGCCGCAAATTCAAGAGCAAGGAAGTGCAGGACGCCATGAAGCGGCTTCCCTATAAGGTCGTAGAGGCCGACAACGGGGACGCCCATGTCGAAATCCGGGGAAAGCGCTACAGCCCGCCGGAAGTCTCCGCCATGATTCTTCAGAAAATGCGGCAGACGGCGGAAGACTATCTGGGCGAGAAAGTCACGGAGGCGGTCATCACCGTGCCGGCCTACTTCGACGACAGCCAGCGCCAAGCCACCAAGGACGCGGGCCAGGTCGCGGGCTTGAACGTGCTGCGCATCATCAACGAGCCGACGGCCGCCTCTCTCGCGTACGGACTCGACAAGAAGAAAGACGAGCGGATCGCCGTCTATGACTTGGGCGGCGGAACCTTCGACGTATCGATCCTGGAAATCGGCGAAGGCGTCTTCGAAGTCAAATCGACCAACGGCGATACCTATCTCGGAGGCGACGACTTCGACCTCCGCGTGATGGACTGGCTCGTCGATGAGTTTAAGAAAGACCAGGGCATCGACCTGCGGAAGGACCGCATGGCCCTCCAACGGCTGAAGGAAGCCGCGGAACGCGCCAAGATCGAATTGTCTTCCTCCCAGGAAACGGAAATCAACCTGCCGTTCATCACGGCGGACGCCAGCGGGCCTAAGCACATGGTCATTAAGCTGACGCGCGCCAAACTGGAGCAGCTCGTCGACGACCTGATTCAACGCACGATCGAGCCGTGCAGGAAAGCGCTCGCCGACGCCGGTGTCGGCGCCAGGGATATCCAGGAGGTGGTCCTGGTCGGCGGCATGACCCGCATGCCGAAAGTGATCCAGGTCGTGAAAGATTTCTTCGGCAAGGAACCGCATCGCGGCGTGAACCCGGATGAGGTCGTGGCGATCGGCGCCGGCATTCAAGGCGGCGTGCTCAAGGGCGACGTCAAGGACGTCCTCCTGCTCGACGTCACGCCGCTGTCGCTCGGCATCGAGACGCTCGGCGGCGTCTTCACGAAACTGATCGAGCGTAATACGACCGTGCCGACGAAGAAGAGTCAAGTCTTCTCGACGGCCGCCGATAATCAAACGGCCGTCACCATCCGCGTCTTCCAGGGAGAGCGCGAGATGGCGAACGACAATAAACTGCTGGGGCAGTTCGACCTGGTCGGCATTCCACCGGCTCCCCGCGGGATGCCGCAGATCGAGGTCACGTTCGACATCGACGCCAACGGCATCGTGCACGTATCGGCCAAAGACCTGGCTACTCAAAAAGAGCAGTCCATCAAGATCACGGCCTCCAGCGGTCTCAGCAAGGAGGAGGTCGAGAAGCTCGTCAAGGACGCGCAAGCCCACACCGAAGACGACAAGAAGCGCCGGAAAGCCGCCGAAGCCAAGAATCAGGCCGACAACCTGATCTATCAGACCGAAAAGAATCTGAAAGAGCACGGCGACAAGATCGACGCAGCCGACAAGACGAAGATCGAAGAAGCGGTCACGGCTTTGAAAAAGGCGATGGAGGGCAACGATCCGGATGCGATCGAATCGGCCACGCAGACGCTGACCACGGCGTCTCATAAGTTGGCCGAAGAAATGTACAAGAAAGCCTCAGCCGGAGCCGGAGCGGCCGGCCCATCCGGCGCAGGAGCCGAGAGCGGCAACGGCGCCAAGACCGACGAAAAGGTCGTGGACGCAGAGTTCGAAGAAGTGGACAAAGACAAAAAGTAAGTTAGAATACGTATCGATCACAGGACCGAGTCCCTGATGCGCAGGGGCTCGGTTTTTCTGTACGTTTTGCAGAGCGATGGGAACCGTGTCGAAGCGCGATTACTACGAAACCCTCGGCGTAGACCGTAACGTCTCGGACGAGGACCTCAAGAAGGCCTATCGCAAGATGGCCCGCCAGCACCACCCCGACCTTCAGACCGGCGAACGGGAAAAGAAGCAGGCCGAAGAGAAGTTCAAGGAAATCAACGAAGCCTACGAGCACCTGAGCGATCAGGAAAAGCGCCGCCGCTACGACATGTTCGGGCATGCCGCCTCGCAAGGCGGCTCCGGCTTCGAAGGATTTGATTTCGGCCGCGGCGGCGGATTCGGTGACGTCTTCAACGACATTTTCGAGGATTTTTTCGGAGGCCAGCGCGGCGGCAGCCGTCCCGAGCGCGGCAACGACCTCCAATACAACCTCGAAATCACCTTCGAAGAATCCGTCTACGGGAAAGAGGCGAAACTCAAGATTCCCCGCTGGGAGTCCTGCGCCGACTGCAAAGGCACCGGCGCCAAATCCGCCGCCTCCTTAAAAACCTGCCCGAGTTGCAAGGGTGCCGGCCAGATTCGTCTCCAGCAAGGGTTCTTCAGCGTCAGCCGTCCCTGCGGCCAGTGCGAGGGGGCCGGTCGCATCGTGACCGAACCCTGCTCCACCTGCCAAGGTCGCCAGCGTACCTATAAAGAGCGCACGATTGCAGTGCATATTCCGGCCGGTATTGAAACCGGCATGCGCCTTCGCCTTTCCAACGAAGGCGAGCATGGGGTCAACGGAGGTCCTCCCGGCGATCTTTACGTGGCGATCACCGTGAAGGCCCATCCGGTGTTTACCCGCAAGGGAACGGATATTCTGTGCGACGTTCCGATCAGTTTCGTCACCGCGGCGCTCGGAGGAAAGATCGAAGTGCCGACGCTCAAAGGAACCACGGTCATCAAAGTCCCGGCCGGGACCCAACACGACAAGATTCTTCGCCTCAAGGGACTGGGCATTCCGAGCCTGAAAGGCCAGACGACCGGCGATCAGCTCTACACCATCAAGGTGCAGATCCCGACGAAACTGACGACCAAGCAAAAGGAGCTGCTCACGGAATTCGCCAAAGAAAGCGGCATGTCGCTGGAGCCGGACGGAGACGGCTTCTTCGACAAAATGAAGACCTTCTTCGAATAGTCACTGACTGCGCCGCCTTTCGATCAGCCCTCAGCACCTGACTCGCCATGCCCACGTTTTTCGTGACGGCCGATGCCGTCGCTCCCCCGAACATCCGCATCAGCGATCCTCTGCTCAAACATCTCCGCGACAGCCTCCGTCTCCAGGCGGGCGAGATTCTCACGCTGACCGATCCGACCGGCACCCGATATCGCAGCGAGGTCGTCACCATCACCTCGAAAGCGCTTGAAGCCCGCATCCTCGACGTAGCAGCCGCTCCGCCCAAGACCACGCCGTCCCTCATCCTTGCTCAAGCCGTCTTGAAGGGTGAGAAGATGGATTGGGTGCTCCAGAAGGCCACGGAGCTCGGAGTGGAACGCATCATTCCGGTGCAGACCAAGCACGGGGTGGTCAAGATTCAGCCCGATCGCCTGAGTCACCAGTCGGCCAGATGGGCTCGCATTGCGCTGGAAGCCGCGCAACAATCGGAGCGATGGAATCTGCCGACGATCGAAGAACCGGTCGATCTCAACCGGCTGTTGACCCGCTATCAATCCTCGCCGACAAACCTCATGCTGGCGGAACGATCGACCCAAACCGCACTGATCAAGGTTCCGCTTCCATCCAAATCCGAACATTCCGTCGTGCTGCTCATCGGCCCCGAAGGCGGATGGGATGATGCAGAGCTGCTAGCGGCTCAGGAGAAAGGATTTCAGGCCGTCACGATCGGCAAGAGAATTCTACGGGCGGAAACCGCGGCACTTGCCGCCGTCAGCATCGTGCAGTCACGGCTGGGCGAATTGGGATAGGACGACGTTCCCAACGAGGTCGTTCACATTCAGCCGGAACTGGTCGAGGACGGATTCGAGGGCGGCGATGGTTCAATTCTGTCATTTATGTAGCCTATCCCCTTTTCTTGTACCAGCCTTCTGGATCCATCTCCTCTTGACACCCATATACTAAAACTCGCATATTTGCACTGGTGAACCACAAGCCCATCGCCTGGCTCGGGTCCTCGCGGAATGACCTCCGGGCGTTTCCACCGGAGGCCAGGCGCGTAGCAGGTTTTCAGCTCAGACAAGTTCAGCAAGGGCTGGAGCCTGCCGATTACAAACCGATACCCACGATTGGCCCTGGCGTTCGCGAGATCAGAATTCACACGGCAGTGGAGCATCGCGTCTGTTACGTCGCCAAGTTCGCGGAGGCCATTTATGTGCTCCACGCGTTTGAGAAGCGGACGAGGAAGACATCACAGCATGATGTGTAACTGGCTAAGCAGCGCTATCAGGCGCTCCTGGCACGTCGATGAGCCACGCATGAACACTCAAGGAGAGGCAGCATGAAACTCAAGATCACCCCATCCACAGGAAACGTCTTCCGTGATCTTGGATTCCGACGCGACGAAGCCGAGCACCTGCTGGTCCGTGCCGACCTCATGATTCAGGTCCAGAAACTCTTGAAGGCCCGCCGCCTCACGCAGAAAACCGCAGCCAAGATACTGGGCGTGACCCAGCCCCGCGTGAGCGATCTCCTGCGAGGACGGATCGATTTGTTCAGCACAGACGCCCTGATCGACCTCTTGGCTCGACTGGGAGCCGAAGTTCGCCTGAAGGTCAAGGTCCGTCCGGCAGCATAAGTCGTCTCAGCTACCAGTAAGGCCTTCGAGCTTCTGTGACATAGCCCCGTGACGGCTAGACTTAGGCCCGGAATGGTTCGTGGGTGGTGACGGATGGTGGGATCGCGTGCTCCGGTGAGGTGTGAAACCGCAAAGCTCCGTCACGGCTTGGCTCCGCAACTTGTTCCGTTCATGACTTCATCAAACGGAACATCGAACAGTGCTCGCCATCGCTTCCGCGACCGCCGCGACGGAGCCATGCACCCTCGCAAGTCGCACTCGCCTCACCATCCTTGATGGAACGAGGAGAGATCAGACGGAATTGTTCGAGAGCGAAGGCGAGGTCGTCGACGATTTCAGAGACAATTGCTCCGACACTGTATCTTCTCTGAATTAGTGTTTGAGTGCTAGGCGAAACTGCCTTGGCCGGCCTAGGTGCTTATGGCGAGTCTGCCGGCGAGAGTGGACCGATGAGCCGCGTGGCCAAATCCAAGAACTGCTGCGCCCGACCAATTTGCTCGGCAGCCTCCGCGGCCGACAACCCAGGACCGAGGTCATAATCACCGACATGACGGCTGTCCTCGCCATCGAGCAAGTACGTATGGAACTGCGAGGGCACAAGCCCAGGCTTCGCCAGACGTTCCCCGAACGCGGCCAATACCGCTGAATGTTTGGAAAACGCCAGGCCCTGTCCCAGCAGCAAGGCTTCGGCGACATAAAACATGGTGTAGTAGGCGCGAGACACCGCAAAATCAAAGAGCTTCTCCCCGGCCAGAAGGCGAGAGGCACGAAGACTGGAGTGGGCTTTGCGGAGTAATGCTGCCTGATCAGGCGTCATACCGCGACGCCTTCGCGTCGGATATTCATGAGTAAGGGGCTTTGCTCTCGTTCGAACCGGTCGGCTGAAACAAACGCGCGCGAGAGCACGACATCGTGCGCGAGCGAGAGCGAGGCGATGATGTCACTCGTTCGGGCAATTTCCGCTCCAGGAGACACTGGCCCGTCCAAGACAACCAGGATATCGATGTCCGATCCAGGCTCGGCATCGCCACGTGCCTGCGAGCCGTAGAGCACCATTCTGATAAGCCGTGGGCCATACAGTGCCTCAAGTCGACGGCGTAATTCTTTGATGATCGCATGAACCGTTTCGCTCATTGGAGGCACCCCCGGTCACGCACTATTTTATAGCAGCTTCCAGAGGAATTGCCTACAGCGTTCCCAGAAACGAAGC
>JBBILH010000008.1:15233-56913 GCA_037445005.1 Nitrospira sp. | reverse complement strand
GACCGGTTTCCGTAGTCCGTATCAACGGCGACAAGGCGGTGACGTTGTCCGGTGTCGGCGTCGACGTACAGGTATCATTCGTCGATCCCTTCGCCGCGCCGCTGGCCCTCAGACCTGAAGAGCCCTGGTTCGCAAAGGGGGTGACGCGAAGATTCGGTCCGATTCGTGAAGTCACGGCTCGTTTCGTCGTCGTCTCGGGATTGAGAAAGTTCGGATTCCCCCTCGACATGGCGGTAATCAACGAAGCCCTTCCGGATGCGCCGGGGATTCCGATCGCGCAGTACGGCATGAATCCGGATCCTGGGCGCCCTTGGGTGAAGCCCGGCTCCGACTTGGAACATCCCCCGCTCATAGGAGGCTTGGTGCTCGGAAGCGCCCGCTGGTGGACTCAAGAGAGCATGAACGAATCCATCAAGCGGGCTGTGGCGACATTGCGCCAGCTGGCTCCGGGCGCCGAACGGACGATGCTGGCGGAGCAATTACGCATGCTCGCCCCGGACCATCCCGAAGCCAATGCGGCGAACGGTGATCTGTACTACGACGAATTTATCGCCCAGGGAGCGACCAAGAGCCGGATCCGCGCCGAGAACGTCGAGGTGCGCAATCGCTCGCTCGAACTGTTTTGGACGCTTCAGGCCCAGACGTGGAGACAGGAACTTACGGCGGTGTCGAATGAATATGAACCAGCCGCGGCCGCCCTCTACGGAGCGATCGGCGCTTACGAAGCCTTGCTTCGCAGTGGAACAGCGGACAGAGAACGGCGGCGGCGGCTCGGGACTTTATATCGTTGGAACAACGACCCTGAATCCGCTCTCCGTACACACGAGCAATTGCTCGGCGAGTTCGGCCCCTCGTCACAAGACTCCGGACGTCTCCTGACCGAGATCGCGTGGGACAAGATCCAGTGGGTGTCATGGAATCGCATTTACGATCACCCCTGGCTTGGTCAGGCGCAGCAGCACGCGAAGGAAGCCGGAGAGCGTGTCCATCATCCGATGGACAAGTTGTCGGCCTCCTACGCGGCGCTGGTCGCCGAAGCCGTGCGCGTCCCTCGCGACAACGCAGCCGTCAATCAACAGATGCAGAGAGTAAAGTCACTCTACGACGAGGCGGGGAAGATCGAGGGACTCTGGCCGTTGCTCGCCGCCAATGACCTGGTGAAGTCGCTGGTGGCGGAGAGCGCAGGGCTTTCGCTGCCCGCACCGGTTCGTTCGGAAGAAGTTCTGGACGTCCGTATCCATGCCCAACCGCCGACGCAGGACCTGTACAGGACGTGGAACTTCGACGATCGTGCGGCGGGTTCGACCCTCGATGGATTCACGCTTCAAGCCACCGGAGCCAATTCGCTAGGCGAATGGCGGATCGCGCCGCACGGCTCAGCGCCGAGTCAGCCGAACGCCCTGGTTCCATCGGGTTCGTGCAGCGCAGAGCCTTGTTTCCGGTTCGTGACGACGCGGGTGGAGAACTATGCCTATCCGGACGTGACGGCATCGGTACTCTTTTCGGAAAACCGCGCAGGACAAGGGGCGGGACTTGTCGTCGGAGCGCAGGGATCGACCACCTGTTATTTCGTGATTTTGTATCCTGCCGAAGCCATGGTGAAGTTCTACCGTTTGAAGGAGGGCCAGGCGACACTGCTCGCAAGCGAACGGGTCAGGCTGAGTTCGAAGCCCTGGCACTCGATCAGAGCTCAGCGGGCGAATTTCGCCCACGTCGACCACCCGCACCTGGCCGCTTACATCGACGGCTATCAGATCGCCGTCGTGCCCGACGACATCATTCCGCCGATCGATCGTTACGGGCTCGTGGTCCAAGGAGAAACAACGGCGACGTTCGATTCGCTCCACGTGCTGGATCTCGTAACGAACCGCCCGATGTCGAAGCAGTCGGCCTACTGATTCGATCGGAGGCGTTTCTTCTCGGAGGCTGTGGGAGGAGATGCGCCGTCGTCCAGCAGCGACGTGAACTCTTCGCTGTCGAAGTCGTAAACCCACACGTCTCCGGTGGCGATGGAGTAGACCCAGCCGTGCAGATCGACCGAGCCCTTCCTCAACCCCAGCGCGACGGAGGGATGAGTGCGCAAATGATCCAATTGCGCACGGACGTTTTCCTGCGTGGTTTGAATCAATCGACGTTTTCCTGTTGATCCTACATGGTGATCCCGCATCAGCCGTCTCGTCGTCTCGGCCTGACCGATCCATTCTTTGACGGCCGGCAGGTCGTGGATTTGCTCCGGGTGCAAGAGGGCCTTCATCACGGCGCAATCGGTGTGGCCGCAGACGATGATGTGCGGGACGTTCAACATCGCCACCGCGTATTCGATCGTCGCGGTGCTGCCTCCCTGCATCGAACCATAGGGAGGCACCATGTTGCCCGCGTTCCGCAGAATGAACAGTTCACCGGGATCGGTTTGTGTCAAGAGCGTAGGATCGACGCGGGAGTCTGAGCAGGTAATGAACAGCGCGCGCGGGGTCTGTTTGTCCGAGAGTCTTGTGAACAGGTCTTTCTTCTGCCCGAAGACTTCGCTGCGAAACTTCAAGAACCCTTTGACCAGCTTTTCCATCGACCGCTCCCGATTCCTAACGTAGCCCGCTGAGCGGCTCCCGGTCCAGAGTGAAGACGAAGATCCGCTCGCCCAGCGGCACGTCGATATCGGTGAAAACACCGAGGACTTTGGCCTTCGTGATCTCCCCGACTTGCTCGCTGAGTTTGTCGCGTCCCTGCGCAATCAGATTCTGGCGGAGACGCTTCACCATATCGATACCATCCGCCGTTTTCGCCAATTGCCGTTCTGCGGGGGTCAAGACGCCCTTCAAGCGAACGACGACTAAGTCGCGGACGATCGATACCCGCACGTCGTCCGGACCGCGCCCCATGAACTCCTGCTCAAACTTGATGATGGCGTTGCGTATGGCGTTTTCCATGAGGCAATAGTTAAGTCCCGTATTGATGGTCGCCTTCGAGAGTCTCGGCTCGGCCCTCGAATTATAGGGAGCGCGGCCCGAGAAAACTAGGTCTTTCGGACCAGGGTCGCCCGCGGAGAAGACTCATTATGGGTTTCCATGCTTGACCCTGGTCTCGACCTCGTACTATTCATGGATTTGCGAGTGAACAGATGGCGCTGTTGTCCGTCCCGATCGTTGTCGAAGCCGGGCAAGACGCCGTACTAAAATTCAACTTGGGCAGTAGGGTAACCGGCAATTCCGTCAGTAGGCCGGTTGCAGTGCAAGCCAACGTCCATGCTCCGGAAGCCGAGTGAGCAAGGAAGTTGGCTTTTGTTTTTTTGTGAGGTCGTGGCGTGCCGTTCTCCGCCGTCCTTCTCGTCCCGCTGTTTCCGTTGCTGACCGTGCTCATCGTCGTGGTCGGCGGCAGTCGGATCAGTCGCGTGCGTGCGAGGCTCGGAGCTTGTCCGCTTGCCGCCGCCTTCTTCGGGGCGATCGTGACCCTCTACACGGTCGCTGCAGAAGGACCGATCTCGATCAGGTTTTACGATCCCGCGGACGCGCTCCCGGTTCCCGTGCCGGTCGGCTTCTACATCGATCGGCTCAGTGCGGTCATGATGGTGCTGATCTCCGCCATCGGCACGATCATCTACACTTACTCGATCGACTACATGTATCAGGAACCGCACGAGCGCCGGTATTTCGCCATGATCGGCGTCGCCGCGTTCGTGTTGCTCTGCATGGTCGCGAGCGCGAATCTGTTGATGTTGTTCGTCTCGTGGCAGATCCTGAGCTACCTGCTCTATCTCTTGATTCACAACCATGCGCATACCGCAACATTCGAAGGCGCCTTTCGGACGTTCACTATTCTACGATTCGGAGACGTCGCCTTTCTGGCTGGAATCGCGTTGGCCTATTCACTTTACGGCACGTTGGAATTTCCCGAACTGTTCGCCGCCGCCGCGCGATCGACCTCGACGGTCTCGCTCATGCCCGGCGTTGAAATCGGCGGTACGACGGCGGTTACCCTCCTGCTGTTCCTCGGGGGGATGAGCAAGTCCGCGCAGTTTCCTTTGCACATTTGGCTCCCGCGTTATCTCTATGCCCCGACACCCGTCACGGCGCTTCTGCACGCGGGCATCATCAACGCGGGCGGGTTCCTGATCAATCGTCTGGCCCCGCTCTTCGGACTCAGCTCGACGACTCTGCACGTCGCATTCGTCATCGGCACGCTGACTGCGGTGCTAGGCGCTTCGATGATGTTGGCGCAAAACGACATCAAGAACATGCTGGGTTTCTCGACGATCGGTCAGATGGGATACATGATCATGGAGTGTGGTCTCGGCGCCTTCTCGCTCGCCGTGTTTCACCTCATCGCGCACGGTCTCTTCAAGGCCACCGTCTTCCTCAACTGCGGCGACGTCATCCGCAGAGCGCGCCTTGAACCGCATTTCCCTCACCCCGAACAGGGACCGGACGACGGCCGTTCGAATCTCGCCTGGTTCACGGGGTTCGTCACGACCCTGTTGATTCCGCTGGTGATTCTGTTGCTCACGCACGGCCTCCTCAAGATTCCGCTTTTGGAGTCTCAGGGCACCGTGATCTTCCTGTTCTTCATCTGGATCACGTCGTCACAGGCGATTCTGACCTTGACGCGCCTGCGTCAGATCGAATTGTGGAAAGTTTCCGTCACCATGTTGCTGACCCTCCTCTTCGTCGTGTTCGTCTACTTGTTCGCGGTGGAATCATTCACCGCCTTTCTGTATCCAAACCCGGAAGACGTCGAGTTGTATTTCGAGGCGGCGGCGCTGCCTGGATGGCTCTTCGACATGATGATGGGGGCGGCCACGCTCCTGACAATGCTCGGCTGGTGCTATCTCTACTTGAAGGCCCACGGCCGGTCGTTGCCGACACCGGTCTGGGTCGAAAGTCTCCGACTTCGACTGTACGTCCGCTTCCTCAATCGCCTCTACGTGGACGAGGGTTTCCGCCGTCTCGGCCAAGCCCAGCTCTTCTTGCTCCAGCGCTGGGGACGGCGCTCTTGACGAATGTCCGGAAGCAGTATTAATGGTTAACCCGCTCTCGAACGCTACGGGGGGCCGGGCGCGGATCGGGGAACCTCTGAGGAAGCGCGTCGTGACGACAAAGAGGTGAGTGTGACGCTCGTGTTGCTCATTCCGCTGTTTCTGCTTGTCGCGGCGGGCCTCGTGCTGGTCGGGCCCAGCCACTCGCGCCAGGCTCGCGCCAGGATGGCGGCCTACCCCGTCGGGGCCGCCTGCCTAGGGGCGGCCGCCACGCTGTATCTGGTGGCCACCACCGGTCCGATCACCGTCCGATTCTACGATCTGTCGTCGGTCGCCTCCTTCACGATCCCGATCGGATTTTACGTGGACCGGTTGAGCGCGATTATGATGACGTTGATCACGGCCGTCAGCGTCATCATCTACAATTACTCGATCGGTTACATGTACCAAGACCGTCACGCGCGGCGCTATCTGGCGATGATCTGCCTGACGGACTTCGTGTTGATCTGCATGGTCTCCAGCTCCAACCTCATGATGCTCTTCCTTTTCTGGCAGGTCCTCAGTTATCTGCTCTATGTGCTCGCGCACAATCACGGCCATGCCGGCACCTTGGCGGGGGCCTTCAAGACCTTCACCCTGCTGCGCGCCGCCGACACGGCCTTTCTCGCCGGAATCGCGCTCGCTTATCAGTTGTACGGCACGCTCGAATTTCAGGACCTTTTTGCGCGGGCCGCCGAAACGCCGACGACCCTCTCGCTGTGGCCCGGCATAGAAATGAGCGGGGCCACGGCCGTCACGGTGCTGTTTTTCATCGGCGCGATGGGCAAGTCGGCGCAGTTCCCGATCCATCTGTGGCTGCCCGGGTCGCTCTTCGCCCCGACGCCGGTCCATGCGCTGCTGCATGCGGGCATCATCAACGCGGGCGGGTTCCTGATCAACCGTCTGGCTCCGCTCTTTGGACTCAGCTCGACGACGCTGCACGTCGCGTTCGTCATCGGCACGCTGACCGCCATCCTCGGTGCGACGATGATGCTGGCCCAGAACGACATCAAGAAGACGCTCGGCTTCTCGACGATCGGTCAGATGGGGTACATGATCATGGAGTGCGGCCTTGGGGCCTTTTCGCTCGCCGTGTTTCATCTCATCGCGCACGGCCTCTTCAAGGCCACCGTCTTCCTCAACTGCGGCAACGTCATCCACAAGGCCCGGCAGGAACCACACTTTCCCCATGTCGAGCGTCAGGCGAACGAAGAGGGATTGTCCCGTCTGACCTGGTCCACCGGATTCGTCACCACGCTCTTCATTCCCCTGCTGATCCTCTTGGTCACGCACGGCGTGTTGAGAATTCCCTTGCTGGAATCCCAGGGCACGGTGATTTTTCTCTTTTTCATCTGGATTACCTCGTCGCAGGCGATCCTGACCTTGACGCGCCTGCGCCAGGTGGCGTCCTGGAAAGTCTCGACCGCCATGCTGGCCACGCTGCTCTTCATCGTGTTCGTGTATCTGGGCGCCGCCGAGGCCTTCACGGCTTTTCTCTATCCGGACCCGGATGCCGTTGCCGCCTATTTCAGGGCCGCGGATTTTCCTGATTGGATGTTCGACCTCATCATCGGGATGGCCACCGTCCTCACGATCGCCAGTTGGTCCTACCTCTACATGACGGCGCACGGGCGTGCGATCCGGATGCCGAACTGGATCGAAGGGTTTCGGATCCGCCTGTACCTGCCGTTTATGAACCGGCTCTATGCCGACGAACTTCACCAGCTGTTGGGAAATACGGTCATGCGCTTGGTCCACCGGCTCGACAAAGTCGAAGGGGGATGGTCGCGATGATCGACGGAGCCCTCCTCGCCTGGCTGCCGGCCGGCATCCCCTTGCTGGGAGCCGTGTCGAGCATCCCCTTTTGGTCGAACCCCCACCGATTGAAAATCTCCGCCGTCGTTTGGTCCATTGTCAGTCTCGGCTCGATTGCAGGATTCTCGGGCCATCTTATGACGCCGCCGGAAGGACTCCTACCGCTCTACTTGCTTCCGTTGACCGCGGTGATCTCTATTCTGGGCCAGCCGATCCATGTCGACCATAGACTATCCTGGATCGCGATCTTGGGCTTTCTCGGGTTGGGCCTCTCCGTGCTCATGAATCTTCCCGTGGTCGGTGCCATAGGGCTGCTATCGTTGTTCACGCTGGTCGCCGTGTTGCTCTATCGTCACCACAGCGTGCTCTGGCCGATGTCCTGGTGGGGCATCGGCATCTATGGGATGGGCGCCTTGTGCGCCGTCGGGACACTGGCCCCCGATTCTTCCTTGGTCTCCGTCGCGTCGGTGCTCGCTGGGGCCGTCCTCCTTCCGCTCGTTCCTTTTCACGATGGACACCTGACGGCCCTGACCCGATTGCCGGGGAGTCTGCCGTCCTTCATCGTGGTCCTGCTGCCGTTGATCGGCCTGCATGAGCTGGCGCCGGCGTTGCCGATGATTCCGGACGTCGCGGCCTGGACGGTCGGCCTCTTCGCCCTGGTGGGGACCTTCTACGGAGCGGTCAAGGCGCTGGCCCAAACCCGCACGCGATTGCTACTGGCCTACGGAAGTCTCTCGTTCTACTCAATAGTCTGGTGGTTCGCTGCAGCGACCAGATCGGCAACACCGCGGTCGGCGCTTTTGGTCGGGACGGTCGGCCTCGCCATGAGCGGGCTCTTGGTCGCCTGGCAGGTCGTTCGCACTCGATATGGCGATGACATCGATCCCCAAGCCGTCAGCGGATTGGCATCCGGTATGCCCCGTTATGCCGTGTTGCTCTCACTCTTGGCGTTGGCCGCTATGGGGTTGCCGCCCTTCGGTGTGTTCGCCGGCTTCATGGGACTGCTGCTCACAGTGCCCTTTCCCTCGACCAGTGGCCTGGTCATCACTCTCTTCGCCTGGCTGGCTGCATCCTGGTACATCATGCAAATGACGCAACGACTGCTCTTCGGCCTGCGGCGGCCTGAGCTGCGTTATACGGACGTGCTCCACGCGGAGCTGGCCGCACTCCTGATCGTCGTGCTGGTCCTTCTCGCGCTGGGGCTGGCGCCGGCGACACTCTTCGCGCCCGAGCGGACGGTATCCGCCGCATCTTCCGCCGGAGGATCACTCGCATGGAACCGGTAATCACTTCGCCCGACATCGAAACCAGGCGGATGGAACTCCGAGGCGTCGTCAAGCTCGCGGGGGAAGTTATCGCCCAGTTTTGGCCGATGCGGACCTTCGTGCATCACAATCCGCTCCACAGTCTGGAGTATCTGCCGTTCGAAGAAACGGTCCGGCGCGGGAAGCAGTTCATGGGCGGCAACGGGTACCTCCCCGGCCAAATGTACCGCAAGTACCTCGCCTCCGGCCGGATCCACTCCCGCCATCTCGATAATGCGCTCCGGCCGTTCGCGAAGGACAAGCGGATCACCATTGGTTCCCGCCTCGTTACGCACGCCGAGGTCTTGCGTGCCTGCCTGACCGAAGGACTCTGTACGCCGGTCATCGAACCGCTTGACTGCCAGCTTCCGGATCCCTTCGACGGCGTCATCGATCGAGTGGCCAAACAACTGGAATCCGTCACGACCTTTCCCGACCTCCGCGAGAGGATCCGCGCGATAGTCGAAGGCGACGGGGCGGCATTGGGGCGCTGGTTGACGCTCTCACACTGGTGCGACGATACGCTCGGCACACAGATCGTCCAGCAAATCAACGATCAGATGATCAAGTGGTGCGAGGCGTTTCTCGATGAAGGCCATGCGACCTGGTCGATGCCGGAACGCGAGCAGGGGTTGTATCTCGCCTGGAAAACCGTGGCCTCGCATGAATGGTCCCCTTGCGGCATCGATGACAGCAAGCGCAAGATCGCCCAGCTCCCCGACTATCCGGAAGACGCGCTTCTCCAAAGTTTGGACGCTCTCGGCATTCCGGCCGAGTTGCGCCAGGACTATCTCTCGTTGCAGTTGACCGCGTTGCCCGGATGGGCCGGGTTCATCAAGTGGCGCGGAGAGGAGCGGGACTATCCCTGGCAACAGGCTTATCCCGTCGGCCTCGTCAAATTCCTGGCGATTCGCCTGTGGTATGCCCGAGAGTTGGTGCAGAAAGCCTGCCGCGAAGAGCTCGATATCGAGGGGCGCTACGACGCCGTCACGGCATACATGCGCGGCCATGCCGAGGAATACTACCTGCGCCGGCAGCGGGTCGCGGGACGTCTGCCGGCCCTCTACGCGGAGGAAGTCGACCGGTTGGCCCATCGCAGAGGCTACGGTTGGAAGACCGTTCTTGAACGATACAAGACCGACGTGGTGCCGCGCCAGGAAGCTGCCGCGCACCGAGGGATGGCGAGGAAACTTGTGGCGTTGGCTTGCTCGATGGGAGTCGATCCTGAACAGCTAGCCTCGGAGGCCCCGCACACCCTTAAACAGCTGGCCGATTGGATCGAGGGCTTCCCTGAATCGAATCACGGGCCGGTCTGGCTTCAGGCGTTCGAGGCCGGCTACCAAGAATTTCTGCTGAGTAAGCTTCGAACGCGCGGCGCAGCAGCAGAGCGACCCGCGCCCACCAGACCCTATTCCCAATCCGTCTACTGCATCGACGTGAGATCCGAACCGTTCCGCCGGCATCTCGAATCGGTCGGGCCTCATGAGACCTATGGCTTCGCCGGATTCTTCGCCGCGTTCATCCGGTATCGCGCCTGGGGAAAAGAGCATGATACGGAACAATTCCCGGTGATCATGCGCGCGAAGAACGAGGTGCGCGAAGTCCCGCGCAGCTACCTCGACCACAAAGTCTCAACGCATGAGGCCCGAGCCCGCTGGCTCCATGCAGGGCACACCTTGCTCCACGACCTGAAGGAAAATGTCGTCACGCCTTATGTGATGGTCGAATCGATCGGATGGTTCTACGCCCTGCCGATCTTCGGCAAGACGTTGATTCCTTCGCTCTACCGGCGATGGGCTTCCTGGGCGAAGCGCCTCTTCGTCCCTGAGATAGCAACGACGCTTACCATCGACAAGATGGCGGCGGCCGATACGGCGGAAATGGTGGCGGTGGAACAGCAGGCGATCGTCAGAAAGGCTCTGCAGGAGAGGCTGGAATTGCGCAGTTCGCGCATCACACTCGGGCTCGTCGAGGGCTTGCGCCTGCGTGCCCTCTCGGATGATGGGGGTCCGGACCCGAGGCTCGTCGCCGAGGCCGAAGGGGCGGGACTTACGGCCGAGGCCGTCGATTCGTTCGTCGAGGTCCTGCGGCGGCAATACGATCTCAACGTGCGGGCCGCTTCGCGCCACAAAGAACGGCTTACCAGAACCGGCTTTACCCTCGACGAGCAGACACTGACGGTCGATACGGCTCTGCGCATGATGGGGCTGACGAAGAACTTCGCGCGCCTCGTGCTGTTCTGCGCCCACGGCAGCACGTCGGACAACAACCCTTACGAATCTGCGCTTGATTGCGGTGCCTGCGGAGGGAATGAAGGCAAGCCCAATGCTCGGGTTTTGGCGATGATGGCCAACAATTCCAAGGTCCGGGAGCGCCTTGCGAAACTCGGCATCGAGATTCCATCCGACACGCATTTTCTCGCCGGCCAGATGGATACGACGATCGATGCCGTGGAACTCTTCGATCTCGAAGATGTGCCGCCGACTCACCGAGCCGACTTGGCGCGGCTGCAGGAAGACTTAAAAGAGGCGGCTGAACTCACGAGTCAGGAACGGTGTCGACGGTTCCCCGATCTCGAACGGGCCTTGCAGGGAGCCAAGGCCGAAGCCCATGTCAGGCGGCGCAGCGTCGATTGGAGCCAAGTCAGGCCGGAGTGGGGCCTGTCCGGCAACTCGGCGTTTCTCATCGGACGGCGGGAACTTTCCCAAGGAGTGGACCTGGGAGGGCGCGTCTTCCTCCATTCCTACGACTACCGCGAGGATCCCAACAATCGATTATTGGAGGTCCTCTTGACGGCACCGCAAGTCGTGGCGCAGTGGATCAACATGGAACACTATTTCTCTACCGTCGATAACGAGGTATACGGCAGCGGCAGTAAGATCTACCACAACGTGGTCGGCAGGTTCGGCATCATGTCCGGACCCTGGAGCGATCTTCGGCTGGGGCTGGCCAAGCAGACCGTCATGAACGGCGAAGTCCCGTATCACGAGCCCATGCGCCTACTGACTATCATCGAAGCGCCGCGCGATCGGATCGAGAAACTGATTGCTCGGCATGAAGTGCTCCAGCACTACTATCACAACGAGTGGGTCCACCTGGTCGCGCTCGACCCGACCGACCAAGTATGGTATCGGTATCGCCCCGATGCGACGTGGAGCCCGATCGAGAACACGGAACAGATTCAGGTCAAGCCCGAGGACGAGGGAACACCCTTGTCCGGCTCAGCCTGAGCCTCAACCTTGACCTTCAACACCAAGGCCGCGAAAGGAGAAGACTCGATGAGCTTGGCACTGCATCCGATGAAGGAAATTCGCGTGATCGTCGCGGGAGAACACCGGGCGTTCGTCACGGATCTCTTGGACCGGGTCCGGGCAACCGGCTACACCATCATCGGCAACGTGTCCGGCAAAGGGCACCACGGCGTCCGCGAAGCCCACTTCATGTTCAGCGAGCAGGAAAGCCTTGAGATGATCATGACGGTCGTGCCGGAGGACAAAGTCGAGCCGATTCTGGCCGGCCTGCGGCCTCTGTTCGAACGGCACTCCGGCGTCATGTTCGTCGCCGACGTGGCGGTCAGCCGGCAGGAGTACTTCGGGAAAAAGGGTAAAGGGGCCTAGCCGAACCGCCGGTATAAGCTGATCTCGCAGCCGCCCTTGTCAATGCAAGCCGAACTTGTCTAGAATGGTCGCCTCTCGCTTGCCGGGAAGGAACAGAGCATGAAGGGTCTCAGGTTTGAACGAATCGGCCAGGGCCGCTACTACAACGTGGTCTTCCACCTTGGAAGCACCTACGTGCCGGTCAGCGATGAAACCGTCGAGGAACTGAAGGCTCAAAGTCTGCTGCCCGCCGAGCGCTTTCTCGACTTCCTCATCGACCGCGTCGGCTACTCGTCCTATCTCAAAGATCAGATCCGGACGGAACTAAAAAGCTCCGGCGATCCGGTGACGCAGATTACGGTCCTCCAAGGCGCGATCAGGGAACTGTAACGCCTGCTGAGAATTTCTTCTCGCTACGTTCTCGGGCCCCTGTCCACCTCGAAGTACGGCAAAGAGTACGCCTCGGCGTCCAGTGTCCCTGCGGCCTTGCGAGAGATCATTTTGAGCAGGCTCAGAATTCTCTGAACATCGCCCCAGGTTCATTTTGGCTCGAAAAATCCTCAACGTACCCCAGAGGGTACGCTTCCGGTGTTTTCTCGCCTGCGGCCTTGTTAACCGCCCGTTTGAGCAACCGCGAAGATATTGGCTTGCGGGCGACGCTTTTGAACGCCGGCAACTTCAGGAGCCTCGTTGGTTCAGGTTTATGAGTTGCTGATAAGAGCTTAAGAATTGTTAATTACATCGAGAAGGGCGGGTTGAGAAAATCTATCGCATGACGCTACCGACTCCTAGGCGTTTATGCAGAGCTGTGACTGCTCTTTTGGAACCCAGTCGTCCCGATGGATCTTCCGTTGCTTCTTCCCTTCGAGAGGAAGGCTGTCTATCAGTGTGGATAGAATGCTATGGACCTCCGGCAGTTTCTTCAATTCGTCCTTCTTCTTCTCTCTATAGAAACGACGGAGATGCTTTTCTTGATCGAGCGTGACGGTCTTGCCTGTTTCCCATCGAGCCACGCTAACACGGCTGACTCCGAGCTTTGTGGCTAAATCATCTTGCGAGTACCCTAAATGTGATCGCAGAAATCTTATTTCATCCGCGGTAAGCCTTGTAGGCTGCAAGATGATCAAGAAGGCCAATAGCAAATGTAACTCCTCCGTGGCTGGAATTTCGACCTCTGTTTCACGGCAAGCGGCACACCGATAAATAGGAACTCCAACCAAGATAACGTTCTTCAAGCCAGACTCCAGGTATCTATGGGTCCCCTCGGTCTTTTCCATTTCGTGGCCGCACTGCGCATAATTCATATCATTCCCCACACGAATAATGATCGGCTATAACTCAACAAAAATTAGCCCGCAATTACGGTAATGATTCGAATTCTTCTGGGAGAAAGAATTTCGTAGACGACCTTTGTCGAGCCATCACTTGACTCAATCCTGTAATTCAATTGACCGGTTTTGATGTGTGGTTCTGGCTCATTCACCACGCCGGCTCGGTGGTCTTCACAAGCCCGGCACCCGTGTCGGTCCTACTGCGCCCATGGAGGGAGCACCGCCCTTCACTTATGAATCTAATTGATCCCGCGTGCGCACTCCGGGAGCACGGGAACGATGCGGGTGCCGGGCCATAACTTCTTGCGTGCGGGGTGCGCGAGCACAGGAGATCAGCAGCCCTCACTCCCTCTCTTACTCGGCGAGCAAAGAAGGACCAAGCCCCGCGGCGCTAGTCCGGTACCCTTCCTTCCTGAAACAATTGATTCATGATCATGTTCTTCTTGTCGGGGTCCTGGTAGTACTTCAGCGCCTTGGCGTAGTTGTCCATGGCGCTTTCGGGCTTGCGCTTCTGGGCATAGTATTCGGCCAAGCCGTGGTAGGCGCGGGCGTCCTGATCGTTGGCCTTGAGGCCGCGGTTGAAGGCTTCGAACGCGTCCTGTAGGTGGCCTTTCTTCAATGAAATCCATCCGAGCGCGGTGTGGGCCGGGCCAAAATCCTGGTTCGCGCGCAGGGCTTCTTGATACTCCCTCTGCGCGAGGTCCAAACGATTGCGATCTTCGTACAACCCGCCGAGCGCGAAGTGCACCTCGGCATCGTTCGGATTGAGCCGAAGCGCTTCCTTGTAAGCCTGCACCGCCGGTTCCAGCTTTCCCTGTTCGGCCAGCGCGCAGGCCAGATTCGCATGGGCCACGCTGTCGCTCGGATTAAGCTTGATGACTTCGCGATATTGCGGGATCGCCATCTCCAGCCGGCCCTGTTCTTGGTAGGCCACCCCGAGATTCGTTCGGGCCGGCGCGTAGGCTGGATCAAGCCGCACCGCTTCCTTGTATTCCTTGATCGCCATTTCCAGATGGTTTGCCCGTTCGTGAATTTGCGCCAGAAAATAATGGGGATAGGCCGATTGCGGCGCGAGCCTGGCGGCTTCCTTGTACGACTGCATCGATCGTTCCGATTGCCCCGATTGCGAGAGAAACAGGCCCATGACAAGATGCGCCGCCGCCCGCCCTGCATGGCACGCGACGAGTCCTTCCACCCAACTCTTGACCTGGGCGATGTCGTCGGATTGTTCCAAGCACCTGGCGTGGCTGGCCCAGGCCTCGGCGAACCGGCCTTTGATCAAATGCACGACGTTGGAAACGAAATGCGGGCGCGGGTCCCGCTGCTCCCCGCTCGAGGAATGTCTCGCCCAGGTCAATGCGTCCTGGGCCGCGCGGTCCCAGTCTCCGGAGAGCAACGCCGATTCGCATGTCCTTTGGTACTCGCTCATGGCAGGTGGCTCGTCTCAGCGCGTGAGCGTATCTTCGATGTCGGGCGAGGTAGCCTGCACATGGGCGCCGAGAGTCGGATACCGTTTGGCGAGCTTCTGTTTCATGAGCCAGGCGATCGTGCGGTAGGACCAGTGGCCTTTCACGCCTGAACGGAGCTTGGCGATGTACTCGGCCTCGGCGAAATCCATCTTAAACAAGCAGCGGACTTTGAAGCCGAACGGAATGGCGTAGAGGGCCGCTTCGCCGTTCACTCTTCTGAGCCGGTCGATGTCGGCGCGGACGGCATCCATCGCTTGGCGATATTCCCCATCCAGCCCGGCCTGCACGAGCGTCGGCGGGACATCGTAGCCGTGGATGGTCGTGAAGTTCTGCTGGATCTGCTGGCAGCGCCGGTGCCGGTGCATGTCTCGCCAGCCGCCGATGTCCATGAGGACGTCGAATGTGAAAGCGTAGCCGCTCCGGAATTCTTTGATCAGCTCGTCGTACGGTCCGCGGTTGCCCATCGCCACGCCGAGCGTGTCCTGTTTCTGTTTCTCCGACCAGTCGCGCACGACGCCGAGGATTTTCCGATACGGCGCCTGCGAGACGCGATACAGCAGCGTGGCCACCGTTTCGTCGAGCGGATCGTGCGGTTCGATGAGATCGACCGGTTCCTGCTCACCCCACGTTCCTGGCTGGTCGAGCGCCGTGCCTTTCAGCGCATCCTTGGCGTACCGGGCGAGGTCCATGTACACCGTGGCCTGGTAGTCGTTGGCCTTCGCGTGACGCGCCAGCGTCGGGGCCATCGGTTCGTTGAGGCCGGCGGTTTGGCCGGAGAGTTCGCCCCAGATGTTCATCGGCGGACGTTGGCACGCATCCTTCAGATCTTCGCCGATCATGCGAAGTTCGGGCAGCTGCGACGACAACAGTCTCGTTATCTGCTTCTCGAGCGTGCGGATGCTCACGACTTGGCCGACGTTCGTGCGCGAAGCCAGCGGCAGGAGATAGCGCGTGACGTCGAAGGCCCGGGCGGCGATCGTGCGCTGATAATCGGCCGGCTTCATGGACTCCGGCCGCGGTTCCCGATCCGAAAGGAATTTCACCAGCGGCTCGTGGAGCAGCCGGTAGATTTCTCCCAAACTGCGCAGAATGCCGTGATAGGTCCCTTCCGTCTCGCTGCCGTGTATGGCGTCTGGCACGTACCAGCCGACGGACGCGAAATCCTGATACCGGCTCGACTTGGCCTGCCCGTCCCAGACTTGCTCATCCTCCAGTCGGATCGCCGCCAGCTCCGTGATGTCTTCAAAGCAAATCATGACGTGGCCGAGATCGGCGATCGAGGCGTGGCCATAGTCGAAGTAGAACTGTTCCCAGAATTTCTCCGAGGAGTGGCCGTGCACCCACTGGATGCTTTTCTCGATCGAGTCCGGCGAGCGGCTGTAGCGGGCCAGCGCGTAGGCGGATTTTTCCGGCGGCATCGGCGCTACGGCGATTACGCGGCGGGTCGGTCGGTCGCTGCTCACGAGCGGGCTCCTTCTCGGGCCAGATAACCGGGGTTGCCGACTATAGCGCCCTGTAACAGACCGGCGCAAGCGCGGGTGCCGCGCGTTGACTTGCCCGCGAGGCCGCCGCTATAGTCGCCCATCTTTTTTCGAGCTTGCACGATGACGATCAGGGGAATCAAAGGCGTCAAGGACATTCTCCCCGAAGAGACCCCGCGCTGGCGGTTTATCGAGGATACGGTGCGGCGCTGGGCTTCCCGATACGGATTCCAGGAAATCCGCATTCCCATTTTCGAGGTGACCACCCTGTTTGCCCGCAGCATCGGAGCGACGACGGATATCGTCGAGAAGGAAATGTATACCTTCCCCGACCGAGACGGGACTTCGCTGACTCTGCGCCCGGAGGGAACGGCGGGAACCGTCCGCGCCTTCATCGAGCACAACCGGGCGGCCGATCCGTTGCCGCAGAAGTATTTCTACCTCGGGCCGATGTTCCGCCACGAACGGCCGCAAGCGGGTCGGCTCCGGCAGTTCCACCAGTTCGGCGTCGAATACTTCGGGACGCAGGATGCCCGGGCGGACATCGAGGTGATCTCGCTGCTCTGGCGGGCGCTGTCCGACCTGGCGCTCCCCGACCTGACGCTCGAGATGAACAGCCTGGGAACCGGCGCCGACCGGGCCGCCTACGTACCCATCCTCGTTTCGTTTCTCAAAGGCCGCTCCGCGCGGCTTTGCGCCAATTGCCAGCGGCGGATGGAGACCAATCCGCTTCGTGTCCTTGATTGTAAGGTTCCGGAATGTCGCGCGGCTACGGAAGATGCACCGCACCTGACCTCCCATCTGTCACCCGAAGCGAAAGACCATTTTGACCAGGTGCTACTCGGCCTGACCGCCTTGGGCGTTCCTTATCGGCTGAATCCGAGACTGGTGCGCGGCCTGGATTACTACTGCTTGACCGCCTTCGAGATCACTTCCACCCATCTGGGCGCCCAAAATGCCGTCGGCGCGGGGGGTCGATACGACGGCTTGGTTCAGGTGCTCGGGGGGCCCATGACTCCGGCTGTCGGTTTTGCGGTCGGGCTGGAACGAATCTCGTTGATGCTGCCGGACCAGAGTCTGCCGCGAGCTTTGCCGTCCGTGTATGTGGCCGCCTTCGGATCGGCCGGCGGGTCAGCCGGAGTCTTACTCCTCGAACAACTGCGTCGGGCCGGCGTCACGGCTCAGACCGATTACCGTTCCGCTACTCTCAAGGCTCACCTCCGTCAGGCGGATCGCGCCGGCTCTCGCTTTGCTGTTCTCCTTGGAGACGATGAAGTCATGAACGGTTCGGCTGTCGTGCGCGACATGGAAACGAAGGCTCAGGAGACTGTTCCTTTATCCGATCTTCCCCGCTATTTTTCCGCTGCCCTCCTCCGTTCTTAGTACTCGATTTTTCCAATTGACTTCCTCGGAAAAACCCCGTACGCTCCAACCAATTAATGAATGTAACCATTTGATTATTAAAAGAACTTTCTTTTCTATTCCTTTAGAAAACCGATGGCATCTCGGAAACTCGGACTCTTGTTATCCACAGGCCCATCTCATGCGAGCGTTGAGACGGTGGTCAAACTGGCCGAAGCCGCCGTCCGGCGTGGAATTGAAGTCTACCTCTACTTGATTGACGAAGGTGTGAAAAGTATTGCCGACCCCCGTTATACCCTCCTTCTTGATCAAGGAGTGAAGATGTCGGTCTGTGCTTACGGCTGCCAACAGCATGGTGTGGCAACCTCCGATGTCGATTCGCGCGTGTCGTTGTCCGGTCTCGTCGTGCTATCCGGCATCATCGACGGCTGCGACCGTTTTCTGGCATTCACCTGACAGTTCCCTGTTTCTTACAAGACGCTTTCATGGCGAAACGAGTCGCCGTAGTGATTACCGAAGACCCGCGTGAAAACCACCGCCCTGTCGAGGCCCTGCGCATTGCATTGGGGCTCTGTGCCGGCGACCACGACACGACCGTGGTACTTCTGGGGAAGGCGCCATTACTCCTCACCGACGAGATCGATGATGTTATTGACGTTGACATCCTTGAAAGGTACCGGCCTTCGTTCGCCCAACTCGGCATACCTTTCGTCATTGCTGATCATTCTCCTGTACGCTCGGTGCGGAAGGAATTTAGTATACGCCGCGAGCCGGCATCGGATATCCGCGCATTTTTAGAGACCGTCGACCGGGCCTTGGTATTCTAAAATAATGGCGAAGACCCTCTATTTATTGCGGCGCTCCGTCGATACGATAGATCCGTCGCTTTTTGTTCCGTCTGAAAGCCGAGGGGATATTGTTCTTTTGGAACATGGACTCGCTTCAGTCTTGTCTCATGACGAAGGAGAGGTTTTGTACCTTTCCGATGAACCCTCTCGCGACCGGATTTCGTATGACGATCTCATTGAGAGACTGTTTCAGAACGATCGAACAGTGGTGATTTGAATTCCGTCCTCTTCTCTGAATGATGTTGTCTAAGAAAAATTCAGCCGCCGGAGTAGGATGAGTAGTAGGAGGTGAGGACACAGGGGATAGACGGTAACGGCATGAAAGGGAAGTAGAAGTCTCTCGTTAAGCTTGGGGATGAATTTGGGGATTGACTCTGAGTTCTGAGAGAGTGCACAGTTCATAAAGTGGGGGTATGAGAATGACCGGAGGCAGTATAGAGTGGTTAGGCCCTCTTCCTCAGCGATTCTCTCCACAAGAAACTGGTCGCAGATCTGAGTTATCCACAGGTGTGAATAACCCTGTGTATGGCGATTGATACAGGGACTATGACTGTCGCGTCTGTCTGGCAAGAAGCTCTCGCATACATCCAGGGAAAAGTGCCGAAACAGGTGTATGACACATGGTTTACACCTGTTCGTCTTGAGCGGATTGAAGACCGCACTGCCCAAATAGGCGTGCCCAATAAGTTTTTTGGCGATTGGTTAAGCCAACACTACGGAAATCTCCTTCAGGAAGCAGTCTCAACCGCTCGAGGAGGGGGCGAAACGGCGGTTTCCTTTGTCGTGTTCAATAGGACACAGGGCGCGAGCGTCGACCAGGCGGTAGTGACCCAGGCAGTGAAGATGGCCGGTGCCGCTCGACAAAAGCGGGGAATCCAGCTCAATCCAAAGTACACATTTAAGAATTTCGTGGTCGGAGCTGGAAATCAGTTTGCTCATGCCGCCTGCATGGCCGTCGCGGAGCAACCGGCAAAGGCCTATAACCCACTGTTCATCTATGGAGGCGTGGGACTTGGGAAAACGCATCTCTTGAATGCCATTGCCAACCATGTGGCGGAGCGTACCGAGCTGCGCATTGCCTATCTCACCACCGAACAGTTCACCAACGAAGTCATTAATTCCATTCGTTACGACAAGATGATGGATCTGCGAAAGCGGTACCGTCACATCGACATGCTGATGATCGACGACATTCAATTTTTGGCGGGAAAGGAGCGGACACAGGAGGAGTTCTTCCACACATTCAACGCGCTCTATGAGGCGCACAAGCAGATCGTTCTTTCAAGCGACCGGTTCCCCAAGGACATGCCGGACATCGAAGAGCGCCTGCGCTCGCGTTTCGAATGGGGCCTGATCGCGGATCTTCAACCTCCGGACGTTGAGACGAGGATCGCGATCCTCCGGAAGAAGTCCGAGGACGAAGGGGTGACGCTTCCGGAGGAAGTAATCCAGTTTCTTTCCACGACGATGAAGAGCAACATCCGAGAGTTGGAGGGCTCCCTCGTGCGTCTCGGCGCGTATGCGTCGCTGACCGGGCAGGCTATCACGCTGGATATGGCCAAGAGCGTCCTTCGCGATCTGATCGGGGACAAGAAGAAAATTGTCTCCATGGAGGACATTCAGGAAGTAGTGAGTTCCTGGTTCCACGTGAAAATCGCGGACTTGAAGTCGAGGCGGCGGAGCAAGACGCTGGTACACCCCAGACAGATCGCCATGTATCTCTGCCGGGAACTGACGGATGCATCGTACCCGGAGATCGGCCGCCTCTTCGGCGGCAAGGACCATACGACGATCATCCATGCCTGTCGGCAGATCACCAAAGCCAAGGAGAGCGACGGCGCATTGAACCAGACGCTGGACGGTTTGAAGGACAAAATACTGAGAAGTTGATCGGCGGTTGCATGGAGAGGCGAAGATGAAAATTCGCATGGGGCGGGATGAATTGTTGACGGGACTCCAACGGGTCCAAGGCGTCGTCGAAAAACGCAACACGATGCCGATCCTGTCCAACATCCTGATCGAGGCCAAGCAGGAAGGCGCGGAAATCGTCGCGACCGATCTCGAGATCGGCATGCGCGGGCTTTATAAGGCCACGGTCCAGAAGGCCGGCGGCATCACCGTATCGGCGCGCAAGCTCTACGAAATCATCAAGGAGTTGCCGAGCGGTGAAATCGAACTGACCTCGGGCGACAACCACTGGACGACGATTCAAGCGGGGAAGAGCCAGTTCAAAGTGGTGGGTCTGCCGAGCACCGACTACCCCGCGCTCCCCGCCATCGAGCGGGAAGGGCTGACGCCGCTTTCCGGCGCCGGGCTGCTGGAATTGATCCGCAAGACCCTCTTTGCGGCCGGCGACAACGACGCCCGGTATATCCTCAACGGCCTGCTCGTGACGCTGATCCTGAGCGAGAAGAAAACCACGTTGCGCCTGGTCGGCACCGATGGTCACAGGCTGGCTGTGGCGGAGCAGGATCTCGGCAAGGCAGGGGCCAAAGGCGCCCCGCAGGAAATCAAAGCCATCATCCCCAAGAAGGCCGCGCACGAGATGCGGCGTCTTTTGGAGGAAGGCGGCGACGGCGAACCGCTCATCGGGTTCACGAAAAACCTGATGATCTTCCGCAAGAGCGGCCTCCTGCTGACCTCTCGTCTTATGGAGGGCAACTATCCGAATTACCAGCAGGTTATTCCCAAAGAGAGCAACAAGAAGGTCTCCGTGAACCGGCTGGAATTGGAGAGCGCTCTCAGGCGTGTTTCCGTGCTGTCGAAGGACAAAGCCAATGCCGTCAAGCTGTCGATCGGTCCCGGCAGGCTCACGCTTTTCTCCAGTAACCCTGATTATGGGGAGGCGACAGAAGAACTGGCCGCGCACTATGAAGGCGAAGCGCTGAACACCGGCTTCAACGCCCGCTATCTGCTCGACGTCTTCAGCGTCATGGACGGCGAGAAGCTCTCGTTGCAGATGGACGGCCCGCTCAGCCCCTGTTTGATCCAGGAACCTGAAACGCCGGGGTTCAAGTGCGTGGTCATGCCCATCAAGATCTAGGAAACTGAATGGCAGCGGACGAATCCACCACCCAGCCCAAATCCGACAGCTACAGCGCGGATCAAATCAAAGTCCTCGAGGGACTCGATGCGGTGCGGAAGCGGCCGGCCATGTATATCGGCAGCACGGGGGTCGACGGCCTCCACCATCTCGTCTACGAGGTCGTCGACAACAGCGTCGACGAGCACATGGCGGGATTCGGCGAAGCCATCGAGGTCATGATTCACATCGACGGCAGCGTGACGGTGATCGATAACGGCCGCGGGATTCCCACCGGCATGCATCCCACGCAGAAAAAGTCGGCCGCCGAGGTCGCATTGACCGTGTTGCACGCCGGCGGCAAATTCGAACAGGGAGCCTATACGGTCTCGGGCGGCCTGCACGGCGTCGGGATTTCCGTCGTCAATGCGCTGTCCGAATGGCTCGAGCTGGAGATCTGGCAGGATGGCCAGGTCTTCGACCAGCGATATGAGCGGGGCAAGCCGGAAGCGCCGCTGAAGTCGACCGGCGTCACCAAGCGTCGGGGGACCAAGGTTCGGTTCAAGCCCGACGGCCAGATCTTTGAAACACTTGAGTTCAGTTTCGACGTGTTGGCGCAACGGCTGCGGGAACTGGCGTTTCTGAACAAAGGCCTCTCGATCACCCTCAAGGACGAGCGGAAAGAGCCGGCCAAGGAGCAGGTGTTCTTCTACAAGGGAGGCATCGTCTCGTTCGTCGAACACCTGAACGAGGCCAAGACGCCGTTGCACAAGCCTATCTACGTGAAGGTTGAAAAACCGGAGATGATTCTCGAAGTCGCCCTTCAATACAACGACAGCTACGCGGAGAATCTTTTCTCCTTTGCCAACAACATCAATACGAAGGAAGGCGGCACGCATCTGGTCGGTTTCAAGGCCGCGCTTACCCGAACGATCAACAACTACGCCAATGCCAACGATCTGCTCAAGAAAGAGACCGAATCCCTCACCGGCGACGATGTGCGGGAAGGATTGACCGCCGTGGTGAGCGTCAAGGTCCGCAATCCGCAATTCGAGGGCCAGACGAAGGCGAAACTCGGCAACAGCGAAGTCAAAGGCGTCGTCGAGACCGCAGTCAACGAGAAGCTGGGCGCGTATTTCGAGGAGAATCCGCCGGTTGCCAAGAAGATTATCGGCAAGGCGATCGACGCCGCGCGGGCCCGCGAAGCGGCGCGCAAGGCGAAAGATCTGATTCGCCGCAAGAGCGCGCTGGACGGGGGGTCTCTGCCCGGCAAGCTCGCCGACTGTTCGGAAAAAGACCCGGCTCTCAGCGAGCTGTATATCGTGGAGGGCGATTCGGCAGGAGGATCGGCCAAACAGGGTCGCGACCGGAAGTTTCAAGCGATCTTGCCGCTCAAGGGTAAGATACTGAACGTCGAGAAGGCTCGCTTCGACAAGATGTTGACGAGCGACGAGATCCGTACCCTGATCATGGCCCTCGGCACCGGCATCGGTCGCAAGCGTGAGGAGGGAGACAAGTCCGACAAGGACGCGTTCGACATCGCGAAGGCCCGCTACCACAAGATTATCCTCATGACCGATGCGGACGTCGACGGCAGCCATATCCGGACGCTCCTGCTGACTTTCTTTTTCCGCCAGATGCCGGAACTGATCGAGCGCGGCTACATCTACATCGCGCAGCCGCCGCTCTTTAAAGTCAAGAAAGGCAAGGCCGAACGCTATCTAAAAGACGAAGGAGCCTTGAACGACCATCTTGCCGATCTCGCCGTCGAGGACGTGCAGTTGTACGTGGAGGGTGCGCAGGATTTCATCGGCGGTCGCCGGTTGCTTCCGATACTCAAGAAGATGATCGCCTTCGAGACGCTGTTGGATCGCCTCAACAAAAAGCCTCACGAGGCGGCCATGTTGCGGGCGTTCGTCGACGAACCGGGACTCGACCGCGATCTGCTCAAGGATCGGACGGCGCTCGCCAAGGTGACGGCCAACGTGAAGAAGTCGCTCCTCCTCGTGTTTCCGAAGTTGGAGCCGACGGTCGAGATTTTGCCCGACGAAGAGCATCAGTCGAATCGGATCGCCTGCCGCCTCCAGGCCAACGGCGTGTTGCACCATGTGGATGTCACTCACGACTTGGTCGGGTCCGCAGACTTCCGCGAACTGCAGAAGTTGTCTCCCTCGGCGATCGGACTCGGTCGCCTCCCCTACAAGCTCAAGGCGAAGGGACGGGAGGAGTCGTTGCTCTCGACCGCGGATGCGGTGAGGACGATTCTCGAACTCGGAAAACAGGGCCTCAGCATCCAGCGCTACAAAGGATTGGGCGAGATGAATCCGGGCCAGTTGTGGGAAACCACGATGGACCCGGAGAAACGCACGCTGTTGCGCGTGCAACTGGAAGACATGACGGGCGTGGACGAAATCTTCACGATTTTAATGGGCGACGAAGTCGAACCGCGGCGCAATTTCATCCAGACGCACGCGCTCGAAGTGCGGAACTTGGACGTCTAGCGTCGTCCGCGAAGCGCGAAGTTCGAGCGCATGAACCTTCAAAGGTCTTTCGCTTCACGTTTCATAAGATCCGCTTCACGAGGAATCAATGCCTCCCGATGAACGCTTAGGCCAGATCGCGATCGAAGACGAGATGAAGTCGTCGTACCTGGATTACGCGATGAGCGTGATCGTGGGCCGCGCGCTGCCGGACGTCCGCGACGGCCTCAAGCCGGTCCATCGCCGCATTCTCTTCGGCATGAACGAGATGGGTCTGGTGCACAACCGGGCCTACCGTAAGTCGGCCAAGATCGTCGGCGAGATCATGGGCAACTATCATCCGCACGGCGATTCGGCGATCTACGACACGCTGGTCAGGATGGCACAGGATTTCAACATGCGCTATCCGCTCGTCGACGGCCAGGGGAACTACGGCTCGATGGACGGCGATTCGCCCGCGGCGATGCGCTACACCGAAGCCCGCATGACCAAGCTGGCGGAAGAAATGCTCGCCGACATCGACAAGGAAACGGTCGATTTCGGCCCCAACTATGACGATTCGCGCCAGGAACCGCTCGTTCTTCCGACGAAAGTGCCCAATTTGCTGATCAACGGTGCGGGAGGGATCGCGGTCGGTTACGCCACCAACATTCCGACGCACAACTTGGCCGAAGTGGTCGATGGGCTCCTGCTGCTCCTCGAGAATCCGAACGTCACCGTGGCGCAGCTTATGGGAAAGATTCCCGGCCCCGATTTCCCTACAGCCGGATTCATCTACGGGCTTGGTGGAATCAAGGAGGCCTACGAATCCGGGCGTGGGCTGATCAAGATTCGGGCGAAAGTGGTCGTCGAAACGGACCCGAGGACGGAACGCGATCGGTTGATCGTCACCGAGATCCCCTATCAGGTCAACAAAGCCAAGCTGATTGAAAAGATCGCCGAGCTGATTCAAGAAGAGCGGCTCAAGGGCATCTCCGACCTGCGGGACGAGTCGTCGGACCGGGAAGGCGTACGCGTCGTCATCGAACTCAAGCGCAACGAAATTCCCCAAGTCGTCCTGAACAATCTCTATAAGAACACCCAGCTGGAAACGACCTTCGGAGTGATCATGCTGGCCCTGGTGAACAACCGGCCGGAGGTGCTCAATCTTAAGCAGATCCTCCATTACTTCATCGAGCATCGTCGCGAAGTCGTGGTCCGACGGACGGCGTATGAGTTGCGCAAAGCCGAGGAACGGGCCCACATTCTTGAAGGTCTCAAGATCGCGCTGGACAATCTGGACGCGGTCATTGCCTTGATTCGCCGCGCGCAGTCGCCGGATGAAGCCCGCGCCGGTCTCATGCGGCAGTTCACGTTGACCGAAATCCAGGCCAATGCGATTCTCGACATGCGACTCCAGCGCTTGACCCAGCTCGAACGGACCAAACTCGTCGAGGAGTATCAGGAGGTCCTGAAACAGATCGAATACCTGAAATCCGTCTTGGCGAGCGAAGCCCTCGTGCGGACGATCATCAAGGACGAGCTGACCCAGATCCGCGAAGCGTATAAGGACGAACGGCGGACGCAGATCGTCAAGGAAGAAGGCGAGATCAGCCTGGAAGACTTGATCGCCGAGGAGGAGGTCGTCGTTACCATTTCGCATGCCGGCTACATCAAGCGCAATGCGGCGTCGCTGTACCGGGCCCAACGGCGTGGCGGCAAGGGCAAGATCGGTATGGGGATCAAGGACGAGGATTTCGTCGAAACGCTGTTCACGGCCTCGACCCATCAGACGCTGTTGTTCTTTACCGACGCGGGCAAGGTCTACTGGCTGAAGGTGCATGAAATTCCGGAGGCCAGCCGCGCGGCGAAAGGCAAGGCGTTGGTGAATCTCTTGGCCTTAGCGGGCAGTGAGAAGGTCACCGCCACCTTGCCGGTCAAAGAATTCCGCGAGGATCAGTACGTGGTCATGGCGACTAAGAACGGTCTCGTGAAGAAGACGGAACTGTCCGCCTACAGCAACCCGCGCCAAGGCGGCATCATCGCGCTCGGATTGGAAGACGGAGACAAACTGATCGGTGTGCAGCTGACCGACGGCCAGCGCGAGATTCTGCTGGGGACAAAACAAGGCATCACGATCCGTTTCGCCGAGGGTGATGTCCGGCCGATGGGACGCACCGCGTACGGCGTCAAGGGGATAACACTCGAGGAAGGTAACGAAGTCATCGGCATGGAAACCATCACGCCGGATTCCACAACGTCTATTCTGACGGTGACCGAGGGCGGATACGGCAAGCGGACGCCCGTCGGCGAATACCGCGTCCAGGGGCGAGGGGGCAAGGGCATCATCAGCGTCAAGACGACCGAACGGAACGGTTTGGCGGTCGGATTCCTTCAAGTCAGGGACGGCGATGAGATCATGCTGATGGCGGCCCAAGGCAAGGTGCTGCGCTGCAAGGTCGGCGATATCCGTGAGATCGGCCGCAACACGCAGGGAGTGCGGATCCTCGACCTCGAGAGTGACGATGACCGCGTCGTCGCCGTCGCCCGACTCGCCGACAGCGGTGAACGGGAAGAGCCGGGCTCCGAAGACGCTCCGCCCGGCCAGTAGCGCGCGGGCGGTCCCGTCCCCCCCAATGGACCACGTCACGATTCAGGCGCCGTCTCCCTCCCCCAAAAAGCCGCTCGATATCGTCGTCAAAATGGCGCTGGGTGTGTTGATCGGCGGGTTCGCCCTGATCTGGGGCGGGATGTATCTGAGCCGGCCCGATCGCACCATTCCCCCCTTCAGCGTGGGTTCACAGAGCGGCGAGATCATCATGACGCATGTCCCCGGCGGGACGACTGACGAACAGATCGCTACTCTCTTGAAACGGTTTCGGAAACTCGGGCGTCAGCCGGACGGAATGGCCGTATTGAAGAAAATTCAGCCGACGACACCGGGCGACCCAAGCGGGCGATACAGCCGGGTGATGCTGTACGTCTTCGACAATGCGGACTGGACGGAACCGGAAGTGTTGAAGCGATTCCTGGCAGGGGAAGCCGCCATCATTCGCGACATCGAAAAGGCGGTACGCGGCTACTATCGCCTGCGGGGAGAAGAGGAAGAAGGGGGAGTCGGACCCGTCCCGAAGGCAGGTGAATACGACAGCACCGCCCGGGTGCTGTTCAAGGGACGCGTGACGGATCCGCTTCCGGTCGAGACGGAACCCGAGAAAGATACCTCGATATCACCTCTGTGAGCCGCTGGCGGAGGTCAGGGTCCTGCACGGCGGACAGATGTTGAACGGCGTCATCAGGGAGCGGGAGACTAGACCGGCTAAGGGTCTGCATGGACACAGGAGGGGCCGAGTCGGCGCGTACAGGAATCTCGCCCACCCGGAATGCGATGTCGGCGACGAGCTCGCCGCCGGCCTGTTCGTTCAGCTTGGCCATCAACGTCGGCTTCAAGTACGTAAGCTGTTGGAGCCAGATCGAATTGCGTACGAGGAGATATAGTTTCTTGAAACGGATATGCACGGGCCAGGTGTGGGAGGCGATCGGTTCGCCGGCAAGCTCGGTCCATTGTTGCTGGAGACGCAGCTCGAAGAGGTGCGATTGGAGTCCGAGCCGCTTCGCCAGGCCGGAGAGAATCGTGCCGAACGAATCCAACGAACCTTGTCCACGCATGGTCGGCATTGTAGCAAAAGCGAATGAACAAGTGTGAAAGTTTGAAAGTCAAAAACCGTCCAACAAAGCTCTTTCACATGCGAACTTTCCAACTTTCAAACGTTGCGGCGACTCTCGCATGACTAAAGAGAAAGACTCGGGAGAAACAATCGTCGCGACGAACCGGAAGGCCTTCCACGACTATTTTATTGAAGAAAAGTTCGAGGCCGGGATCGTTCTTCAGGGGACGGAAGTCAAGTCGTTACGTGATGGGCGGGCGAACCTGCAAGACAGCTATGCCTCGGCTCGAGACGGCGAAGTGTTTCTCTACAACTGCCACATCAGCCCCTATAGTCATGGGAACATCATGAACCATGACCCGACGAGGCCCAGAAAACTGCTGCTCCATAAGAAAGAAATCAACAAGCTTATGGGGAAGACACAACAGAAGGGCCTCACGCTCGTCCCTCTCCGCATCTACTTCTCCAAGCGCGGTCATGCCAAGGTGGAGATCGGGCTCGCCAAAGGTAAGAAACTCTACGACCGTCGCGAATCCATCAAGGCCCGCGAGGCCGGTCGCGAAGTCGAGCGGGCAATCAAAGAAAGAAAGTAGCGTCGGCAGGTCGCGTCGGCGATCCAGCCAATAGATATGCGCTCCATTGTTCCGAAGGGGCCTTTTCGCCGCGCGCGGATGGCGCTATCGAAGTAAAGCTAAAATCTTGACAAATAAAGTGAAACTAGCGATCTGCACCCCCGGGCCATCTACCCATTGACTTTGGTTCTAACTAGTACTATCTTCATTGGGCGCAATCGCTGAATCTTCAACTTGGGGGACGCTATGAAAGCATTTTTTCAAACGGATGAGGGCTGGACCGGTTTCATTCTGAGGATCACACTGGGACTCGTGATGCTCCCCCACGGTTTGCAGAAACTGTTGGGTTGGTTCGGGGGGTTTGGATTCGAGGGCACGCTGGGATTTTTTACGCAGAGAATGGGTTTGCCGTGGCTCATCGCGTTTCTGGTCATCATTGGTGAGTCGTTCGGCAGTCTCGGTTTGCTGGCGGGAGTATTGACCCGGTTCAGCGCGGCCAGTCTGGCCGTCATCATGCTCGGGGCCATTACGATGGTGCACCTCCCCCATGGCTTCTTCATGAACTGGTTCGGCCAACAACAGGGGGAAGGTTATGAGTATCATCTGTTGGTGATCGGGATTGCTGCGGCGCTCCTGGTAACCGGAGGCGGACGATGGTCGGTTGATGGGGTGATTGCGGAAAGAATCTGATGGTTTAGATCCAAGGAGGCATCACCATGTACGCAGTTCTTGGTGCGACAGGAAACACCGGGTCCTCGGTGGTGGAGACGCTGCTGAGCAAAGGAAAGCCGGTACGGGTCATTGTTCGCTCGATTGACAAGGGCGCGGCGTGGAAAGCGAAAGGCGCGGAGGTCGCAGTTGCGTCGTTGGACGATGTGCCGGCATTGACGAAAGCCTTCGGGGGCGCGAAGGGCGTGTACCTCATGGTGCCGCCGAACTATGGGGCGGTGTCATGGCTCTTGGAGCAGCAGGCCCGGATGGATCGGGCGGCTGAGGCGCTCACGAAGAGCGGAATCGGGCACGTCGTCTATCTGTCTTCTATCGGCGCCCAGCTGCCTGGCGGCACAGGTCCGATCAGGGCGGTTCACTATGGTGAAGGAAAGTTGGCCGGAACCGCGAAACATCTCACGATCCTTCGGCCGCCCTCTTTCATGGAAAATTGGGTGCCGGTCATCGGCGCGGCCAAGGCGCAGGGCGTCTTACCGACATTCCTGGCGCCCGCTGTGAAAATTCCAACCATGTCGACAAGAGATATCGGCAGGATCGGTGCCGAACAATTGATCGCCGGTGGACGGGGTGCGCAGATCGTGGAAATGGCCGGCCCGGCCGAGTACAGTCCCGATGAAGTCGCTTCAGCGCTCGGCCGGATCTTGGGGAAGGCGGTCACGGCCCAGCATGCGCCCCTGAGTGCCGTGGTTCCGACGTTCAAGTCGTTTGGGTTTTCAGATGAAGCGGCCACGTTATTCGAAGAAATGTACGCCGGATTTTCGAAGGGCACGATCGTCTATGAACGACCGGCGTCGGTCGTTCGTGGGACGGTCACGCTTGAAGACGCCTTGCGCGCAATGGTGTAAGAGGGACTCGCCATGAACCACGCCGTCATGAGTGACAAGAAGGTCGTCGAGATCCATCGGTACGGGTCCCGCCATTGGGTGGGAGACGGGTTTCCCGTGCGCAATCTGATTCCCGGGAATACCGTCGGTGAACAACTCTCTCCGTTTCTCATGTTGGACTACGCAGGTCCGGAGCACTTTTCTCCGACCGACACACCGCGCGGAGTGGGCGAACATCCGCACCGGGGATTTGAAACGGTCACCATCGTCTACGACGGTGTTGTGGCGCACCGTGATTCGACCGGGAGCGGCGGCGTGATCGGACCAGGCGATGTGCAATGGATGACCGCCGCCTCGGGCATCGTGCACGAAGAGATGCACGAGAAAGAATGGGCGAAGAAGGGCGGCGCCTTCCATGCGATTCAACTCTGGGTGAATCTGCCGGCGGTGTACAAGATGTCCACCCCCGGATACCAGACCTTGCTGAGAACGGACATTCCCGTGGTCGAACTTGCCGGCGGTGCCGGACACCTGCGTGTGATTGCCGGAGAATTCCGAGGCATCAAGGGCCCGGCGAAAACCTTCACGCCCGTTCATCTCTACGATGTGCATGTGAAAGCGGGACACGCCGCCGAGATCACCGTCCCGGCCGGGTTCAACACAGCGGTGTTTGTGCTGCAAGGAGGCCTGTCCGTCAACGGATCCGGCCACGCACAAGAAGCGGAATTGGTACAGCTCGACAAGTCTGGTGAGCGCCTCGTACTAAAGCCAACGGCCGACACGATTCTGCTTGTACTCAGCGGCGAGCCGATCGAGGAACCGATCGCCCGCTACGGCCCGTTCGTCATGAACACAAAGGCGGAATTGATTCAGGCGGTGCAGGACTATCAGGCCGGCAAGATGGGACACCTGTCATAACCGGCTCGTTCGTCGTTCGTAAAGGGTCGTTCGCACTGGGGACTTGGACTGGATCAGGAGGTGGCGATGCCCGTGCAAGTGTACGGATGCAACCATGTCGTCATTGAAGTCACGGATGCGAAGAAGGCGGTCGAGTTTTACTCCGACGTCTTCGGTCTCAAGATGCTGCGCGGCGGCGAAGGCGCAGCCTGGTGCAAACTCGGCGAGCATCAATTTATGGCGATCTTCGAAGTGGAGAAGCTCCAGCCGGATCGGGTGAAACATTTCGGATTGATGGTCCGCGATGCGAAACAGATCCGGGAAGTGCGCCGCAAGCTGGCCAAGAAGTACAAACTGAAACTCCATCCGAATTTTCGCTGCGACTTTCGCGACCCGTGGGGGAACCGCATTCAGGTCGGCGATTTGTCCGATGAGTCCCTCGTCTGGCTCCTCCCCTACCGAGAGGTTCAGAAGGCCGGGGTCACGTTCCGGAGGTAATGCGATGAGAGCCCGCTATCTCGGCCACGTCGTGTTCTATGTGAAAGATCTCGATCGATCGCTGAGATTCTATCGTGACCTGGTGGGATTCAAAGAGGTCGGCAGAATCTTCAACGGCGCGGCGGCGGCCCTCACGTCCGGCCGCACCCACCACGAACTGCTCCTGATTCAGGTCGGCGAGGCGCCAGGTCCCCCCGCCGGGCGACGACGCGGGCTCTATCACATCGGCATCAAGATCGGCGACAGTCTGGATGAATTGCGCGCGGCGAAACGAGAATTGGAGCAGGCCGGTGTCGCGATCGACGGCATGAGCGACCATACCGTGAGCCAGAGTTTGTACCTGCGCGATCCAGACGGCAATGAAGTCGAGCTTTATGTCGACGCTGATGAATCGCTGTGGAAAAGCAATCCGGCGGCCGTCGTGTCTCCGATCAAGCCGCTGTCACTCTAAACGATCGAGGAGGAGGATTATCCATGGAGAAGCCTACCGTTGCCGCCAAACAGCCGGCGGTGTTGAGCTTGGATCCCGGAACGTATTATTGGTGCCGCTGCGGGCGCTCGAAGAGCCAGCCCTTTTGCGACGGTTCTCATACAGGAACTGATTTCGCGCCGATGGAGTTTTCCCTCAAGGAGAGAAAGCCGATTGCGCTCTGCCAGTGCAAGCACACCAAGAACCCACCATTCTGCGACGGCACGCACAAGAACCTGTAACGAGCCGATCGGTTCGCCTTCGGGGTAGAGAAAGAGCGGTTCAACAAGGTAGACTGACTCAGGTGGTACCCATGTTCCCGACGCCGACATATGGATGTCTTTGCCTGGCGGTCGCGGCGCTGTCGCTACTCGGCGCCGGCTGCAAGGAAAACGCCGGTTCCGCTCCGGCTCCGCAGGCGCCCAAGGTCGAGGTCATGACGGTTTCGACCCAGACCGTGCCGGATGAGCCGGAATTCATCGGCCAGGCGGAGGCTTCCCGTCCTGTCGAGATCCGCCCGCAAGTAACCGGTTTGATCAAGGCCGTGCTCTACCAGGAAGGCCGTGACGTCAAAAAGGGCGATCGGCTCTACCAGATCGATCCGGTGCCATTCCAGGCGGCGGTGGCGAGCGCGAAGGCCAGGATTGCCCAAGCCGAAGCCAAGGTCGTTCAGGCCAGACAGGACCTGGCCCGCGTCAAACCGTTGCTGGCGGAGCAGGCCGTCAGCCAGAAAGACGTGGATGACGCAGTGGCCGAGGAACTGTCGGCCAAGGCGGCCGTTCAGGGCGCCAAGGCCGATCTCATCAAGGCGCAGTTTGATCTGGACAATACGCTCCTGACGGCGCCGATCGACGGGTTGATCGAACGCAGCCGATATTACGAGGGGCGGCTGGTTTCCGCGCAAACCGATCTGCTCACGGTCATTCATCGGGTCGATCCGATGTACGTTGTGGTCAGCATCCCCGAGACGTTCCTTCTGAAGCGACGCCGCGACGTCGAGGAGAAGAAGATCACCCACCCGGGCGTGTACCAGTTGCGGGGCGAATTGGTTCTCCTGGACGGCAGCACGTATCCCCACGAGGGCATGCTGGACCTGATGGAGCCGGGACTTCGCACGGAGACCGGCGCGCGCGTGGTTCGGATGACCGTCCAGAACCCGAGCCGAGCGCTGTTGCCTGGCCAGTTCGTCAAGGTGAAGTTCAAAGGGGATGCGAAACCCAACGTGGTATTGGTGCCACAACGGGCCGTCCTCCAAGGACCCCAGGGCCCGTTCGTCTACGTGGTCGGCCCCGAAGAACGGGTAGAAATCCGAGGCGTGCAGGCCTCAGCCTGGCAGGGCGACCAATGGCTCATCGATTCGGGATTGAACGCCGGAGAACGCGTCGTCGTGAACGGTTTGATGAAGATCGGTCCGGGCGCTCCGGTGAAAGCCGTGCCGCTCGGCGAAGCGCCTCCTGCGGCAGCCTCCCCTCCCGGCCCACCCAAACAAGGATAATCGGTGACCTCGCACGTCTTCATCGATCGGCCGATCATGGCCTCGGTGGTGTCCATCGTGATCGTGGTCATGGGCTTGCTGTCAGTGCAGTTCCTGCCCGTGGCGCAATTTCCGGAGATCACGCCTCCGGTCGTCCAAATTGACGCGGATTATCCCGGCGCTTCCGCCGAAGTCGTCGCCGATTCGGTAGCCCGCCCCATCGAGGTGCAGCTGCCCGGCATCGACAACCTCGTGTACTTCGACAGCACGAGCAGCAACGACGGGCACGTCACGATCAAGCTGACGTTTGAGATCGGCACCGATCCGGATATCGCCCAGGTCCAGACGCAAAACAGGGAGAAACTGGCGGAGCCCCAACTGCCGCCGGAGGTCATCCGGCAGGGCGTCTCGGTCAAGAAGATGTCGCCCGACCTGGTCGCCGTCATTGCGTTGAAGTCGACCGACGCGAACCACGACGCCGTCTTCCTTTCGAATTACGCCATTCTGCGGCTCGTCGACAACCTCCGGCGCGTCAAAGGCGTAGGCGACGCCCTCGTGTTCGGTCAGCAGAACTACAGCATGCGGATCATCCTCAATCCGCTGCTGATGGCCCGGTTAAGCCTGACGCCGACCGACATTGCGTCGATCATCCGCGAGCAGAACCGCGATTACCCCGCCGGTACGATCGGACGGGAACCGGCCCTAAAAGGGACGGAGTTGACGATTCCCGTCATTACAAAGGGACGCCTGACCGACATCAAGGATTTCGAAGAGCTCATCGTGCGCGCCCTCCCGGACGGTTCGATCGTCCGTCTTAAAGACGTCGCCCGCATCGAACTCGGAGCGCAGTCCTACGCCCTTGAGGGCCGCTGGAACAGCAATCCGACGACGTTCATTTTGACGTTCCTGGCGCCGGGGGCCAATGCGCTGGATACGGTCCGGCGGACGCGCGAACAGATGGACGAGCTGGCCAGAGACTTTCCCCCCGGCGTGTCCTACGACATTCCTTACGACACCACGAAGTTCATCGAAGTCTCGATCAAGGAAGTGGTCAAGACCCTGCTGGAAGCGATGCTGTTGGTTGTGTTGGTCGTCTATCTGTTCCTCCAAAGCTGGCGCGCGACCGTCATTCCGACCGTCGCGGTTCCGGTCTCGCTGATAGGGACCTTCATCGGCCTCTACGCGCTCGGATTTTCCATCAATACGATCACGCTGTTCGGGATGGTACTCGCCATCGGGATCGTGGTTGATGATGCAATCGTCGTCGTCGAGAATGTCGAACGACACATGCGCGAAGATCGAGTCTCTCCGAACGAGGCGGCCAAACGCGCGATGGCGGAGGTCACGGCGCCGGTCATCGCCATCGTACTGGTGCTTGTGTCGGTCTTCGTGCCGGTGGGCTTCATCGGCGGCATCACCGGAGCGCTCTACAAACAGTTCGCCGCCACCATCGCCATCTCCGTCGCCGTCTCGGGGTTCGTCGCCTTGACGCTCAGTCCCGCGCTCTGCGCCATGGTCTTGAAGCCGCAGCACGGTGAGCGGGGCGGATTCTGGAGGTGGTTCGACCGTGTCTTCGCCGCCACACAGCACGGTTATACCGGCATGGTCGCCAAGATGGTCGCGCGTCCCATCCGCGTCATGGCCCTCTTCGGTCTCGTGCTGTTTGCGTCCGCGTGGATGTTCACGACCCTGCCGCGCAGTTTTCTTCCGGAAGAGGATCAAGGCTATTTCATCGTGGTGGTGCAGTTGCCGGACGGGGCGTCGAAGCAACGGACCGATGCGGTACTGGGGCGGATCGAACGGTTCTTTCAAGGCAATCCGGCCGTTCATTCGACCGATGCCCTCTCGGGTCAGAACTTCGTGTTTGGAACCAGAGGGCCGAACGCCGCGACGATGTTCGTCCCGCTTCATCTGTGGGATCAGCGCCATGAACCGCATATGCACGTGCAGGCGCTGATCGGCATGGCCTACGGAGAGTTCGCGAAGATTCCGGAGGCGCTCTTATTGGCGTTTAATGCGCCCTCACTGAGAGGCGTCGGGTCGGTCGGCGGATTCTCTGCACAGCTGCAGGATCCGAGCGGCGGGGATTTCAAGAAATTTGCCGCGGTGGCGCAGGAATTCGTCGCTCGGGCACAGAAAGAACCGGCGATCGGTCAGGTTGGAACAAACTTTCGCGTGTCGGCGCCGCGCCTGTATGCCAACGTAAATCGCGAACGGGCAAAAGCCCTCGGGATTCCGATCTCGGATATTTTCGATACCCTCCAGGCGTATTTCGGAACCTTTTACATCAACGATTTCCTCAAATTCGGGCGGATCTATCATGTCCAGACGGAGGCCGACGCGGAGTTTCGCTCCAACCCCAAGGACATTTCACGGATCTACGTGCGCGCCCAGACCGCGCAGGGGGTCAACATGATTCCGCTCGATACGGTCGTGACGACGGAATATCAAAGCGGACCTGATCCGGTGAATCACTTCAACGGGTATAATACGGCCTTGGTGCTGGGGGCCGCGGCTCCCGGCTACAGCTCGGGCCAGGCGCTGGACGCGCTCGATCGAGTCGCGAAGGAGGTGCTGGTGCCCCAGGGCTATGCGATCGACTGGAGCAACATCTCTTTTCAGGAACGCCGGGTCGGCGGGCAGTCAAACCAGGTGTTCTTAATCGGCCTCTTGATGGTGTTCCTCGTCTTGGCGGCGCAGTTCGAGAGCTGGGCCGTGCCTTTCGCGGTCATCCTGGCCGTGCCATTCGCCATCTTCGGAGCGTTGGGCGCCGTATGGGCGCGTGGCTTCACGAACGACATTTATTTTCAGATCGGGATGGTCACATTGATCGGTCTATCGGCCAAGAACGCCATCCTGATCGTGGAGTTCGCCAATACCAGGTATGAAGCCGGCAAGCCGCTGATCGAGGCGGCGGTCGAAGCGGCGCGACTCCGGTTCCGTCCGATCATCATGACCTCCATGGCGTTCATCTTCGGGATGTTTCCGCTCGTGGTGGCGACGGGCGCCGGGGCGGCGAGCCGCCAGTCGATCGGGACCGGCGTCCTGGGCGGCATGTTGGCCGCGACGTTTTTGGCGATTTTCTTCGTGCCGTTGTTCTACGTGCTGATCAGGAAAGCGACGGGCGGTCGTAAATCACGGCCGACCGGAGAACAAGACGTTTATGTGACCGCGGAGCGGGATGCTTAATCTGCGCCCATATTCTGCCATCCTTGCGGCGGCGCTACTCTCCTCCTGTGCGCTGGGGCCGGACTACGAGCGCCCGAAGAGCGATCAGACCGAACAGTTCAGGATGACCACCACGGCGCCGGATGCGCCCTCGCTGGCCAACTTGCCCTGGTGGGAACTGTTGAAGGACGAGGAATTGCAGAAGCTGGTCCGCATCGCGCTCGAGGAAAACAAGGACCTGCAGCGAGCCGCGGCCACGGTCGAAGAGTTTCAGGCTCGAGCATTGGTGGCGAAGTCGGATTTTTTGCCCGGCGTGACCGCTTCAGGCAATGCGCCTGCCTTCGGACGCAAGACCGTCTTCCTCTTTCCGGGGTTCGCCAATCCGTTCAACTATTATCTTCAGGGAAACCTCTCGTGGGAAATCGATATCTGGGGGCGGATCCGCCGGTCCACTGAAGCGGCGAGGGCGGAACTGCTCGCGCGCGAGGAGAACCGTCGCGCCGTCGTGCTGCAATTGGTCAGCGGCGTGGCGGAAGCCTACTTCAATCTCCGGCAGTTCGACATGCAGCTGGATATTGCCAAACGAACCCAGCAGTCATGGGACGAATCCGTCCGCATCGCGCAGGCGCGACTGCGTCAAGGCATGACCTCGAAACTCGACGCCGACCAGTTCGAGGCCGAGCGCGCAAACGCCGCCGCCCGAACCGCGGAGCTCGAACGGCAAATGGTGCAGGCGGAGAACCATCTCAGCGTGCTGTTGGGCCGGAAACCCTTCGCCATCCCGCGCGGCAAGTCGCTGACGGAGCAAGTCGTGCCGCCGGAAGTGCCGCCCGGATTGCCGTCCGAACTGCTGCTGCGGCGTCCCGACCTGCTTCAAACGGAACAGGAACTTGCGGCGGCAACCGCGCGTATCGGCGCAGCCAAAGCCGACCGGTTCCCGAAAATTTCGTTAACCGGACTTCTTGGGTCCGCCAGTCCCCAACTCTCGCAGTTCTTCACCGATCCGGCGAGCTACGGCGTCGCGGGCGCCGGCTTTACCGGGCCGCTCTTGAACGGTCAAGTGCTCGGATTCCAACAGGAGGCGGCCGAGGCCCAGGCGAAGGAAGCGCTGGCCCAATATCAGCAGGCCGTGCTGACGGCGTTTCGAGAAGTGGAAGACGCGTTGGTCGCAGTCCGCACGGCGCGCGCACAGAACGAGGCCCAGCAGGCCCAAGTAGCGGCGTTGCAGTCTGCGCTGAGGCTCGCCGAATTGCGCTACAAGGGCGGGCTGGCCAATTACCTTGACGTGCTCGTGGCCAGGCGGAATCTCTTCGAGGCCGAATTGGCGATGACAGGGTCCCGCCGACTGCACCTCGTGTCCGTCGTCCAGTTGTACAAGGCGCTCGGCGGCGGATGGTCTCCTGAGGGGGAGAAACAGAGGGAAAAGAGGGAAGGATAGGCCCATGGAGAAGCCGGCGGACACGGGCGCTCCCATTCACGAGCTGTTGCGGCGGCGCTGGAGCCCGCGCGCATTCGATGAACGGCCGGTCGAACCGGGCGCGCTCCGCAGCCTCTTTGAGGCGGCCCGCTGGGCGCCCTCTTCCAACAACGAGCAGCCCTGGCGCTTTCTCGTCGCGACCAAAGATCAGTCCGGGGATTACGAACGGTTGCTCGCCTGTCTGCTCGAAGGGAACCGCAAGTGGGCGTACCGGGCGCCGGTCCTTATCCTCACGGTTGCGGCGGTGAATTTCGACGACGGTAAGCCCAACCGCCATGCCTTGCACGACACCGGCTTGGCTACGGAGAATCTTGTGTTACAGGCGACCGCGAGCGGATTGATCGCTCATCAGATGGCCGGATTCGACTCGGAGAAAGCCCGCGTCGATTGCGAGATCCCGGCCGGCTTCGAGCCGGTCGCGATGATTGCGGTGGGCTATCCCGGTGACCCGGCACTCCTCCAGGACTATCTTCGCGAGCGGGAGCTGAAGCCGCGGGAGCGGGTGCCGACGAGCGACTTCGTGTTTTCGTCACATTGGGGTCGGACCTCGCCGCTCGCGGGATAGAACGTGAAAGACTTGGACGAGGCGATCCGCCATCTTTCCATGGTCGATCCCGTCATGAGGCGGCTGATCCGCGAAGTCGGACCCTGCACGCTGAAACCCCGGATCAGGCGCTCACCGTTCGAGTCGTTGGCCCGGGCGATCGCCTACCAGCAGCTCCACGACAAGGCGGCGGAGCGCATTCTTGGACGCTTCATTGCCCTGTTTCCCGGCGGGCGTTTTCCCTCTCCGAAGGCCGTGCTCGAGATGAGCGAAGAGGCGATTCGCGCGACCGGATTCTCGCGATCCAAGATCGCGGCGCTCCGCGATCTGGCGGCGAAGACCCTCGATGGAACCGTGCCGGCTGGTCGGGAGATCAGACGACTCGACGACGAGACGATCGTCGAACGGTTGATCGAAGTCCGAGGGATCGGCCGATGGACCGTCGAGATGCTGCTGATGTTTCACCTCGGTCGTCCGGATGTGTTGCCGGTGGGCGACTTCGGCGTGCGCAACGGTTTCCGGATCGCCTATGGCCGTCGCGCGATGCCGACACCCAAGGCCGTGTTACGATACGGCGGGCGGTGGAAGCCTTACCGAACCGTGGCCTCGTGGTATCTCTGGCGGGCGGCCGACCGGGCAAAGAGCGTCGGGAAAAATTCCGCGGTCAGTATTTAGGAACGTTCTCCATGGCTGATCAGCGCAAGCGTCTCGATACGAACGTCGCGGGAAATTTCTACGTCGACGCGACCTGCATCAACTGCGACACCTGCCGGCAGCTGGCGCCGGATAGTTTCGAGGAGATCGGCGAATACTCCGCGATCACGACGCAACCGCAAGATCATCGGCAGATCCATCAGGCCTATCAGGCGCTGCTCGCTTGCCCGGTCGGGTCCATCGGTACGGAACAGGGCGACTCGTCGCGGCTTCAGTCGGCGATGGCCAGTTTCCCGCTTCATCTTGACGACGACGTGCACTATTGCGGATTCAATTCGCCGAAATCATTCGGCGCAAACAGCTTCTTTGTACGCCATCAGGACGGCAACTGGCTGATCGACTCGCCTCGGTACGTCAAGCATCTTGTCGAAGCGTTCGAACGGATGGGCGGCGTCGCGTACATCTTTCTCACGCACGAAGACGACGTGGCGGATGCGGACAAATATGCCGGGCGCTTCGGGGCGAAACGCATCATCCACCTGGCCGATTCCGGGGCCGCGCCGGACGCAGAGTGGATCATCGAAGGTATCGAGGCGAAGCCGCTGACCGCCCAGTTTCGCGCGATTCCGGTCCCGGGCCACACCCCTGGGAGCTGCGCACTCCTCTACAAAGAAAAGTTTCTATTCACCGGCGATCATCTCTGGTGGGAACCCAGCACCCGGTCCCTCGAGGCCCCCAGGCGGCTCGTATGGAGAGCGCGTGTCCTGGCGGACTCCATTGAGAAGCTGTTGAACTACCGATTCGAATGGGTATTGGGCGGGCACGGAGATCGGGTTCACCTGCCCGCAGAAGAACTGCGGACGAAGACGGTCGAACTTCTTGGACGAAGAAAGTCGCCCGCCCATTCATGAGCCGATACATCTTCGACCGGAACGCGGAAGATCGGGAGCTGGAACGGCTTCGCATGATCGAAGCGGCCGTCGACGACGCCTCCATCGCGCTGCTCGAAGCTTCGGGGATCACGTCGGGTTGGCACTGTCTGGAATTGGGCGCGGGCGCCGGGTCTCTCACCGAATGGATGGGCGCGCGGGTGGGTCAGAAAGGCCGCGTGTTGGCGATCGACAAGAAGGCCGCCTACCTCCGGCGCTTCGCCTCCCCTCCCTATCGCGTGGTCGAGGGCGACTTTCTCACGGCTCCCGTCGAATCTCCAATGGATCTGGTGCATGCCCGCTACGTCTTGATTCACAACCGCCGGGATGAAGCGATGCTCAAGAAGATCCGGGCGATCGTCAGGCCCGGGGGCTATGTGGTACTGGAGGAACCGGACTTTACCTCCGCCAGGCTGCTGAACCAGACCGGGCCTGAGGCCCATCAGCGGGTGAACGAGGCGATCTGCCGAATGTTTACGAATGCAGGCCTCGATCCCGGATTCGGCCTCGGCCTTCCACGCAAGGCGGCTGAAGCGGGATTCGATATCGTCAAGGTTCAGGCGGCGCTGCATCTCTGTCGGGGTGATGCGCCGATTGCCAAAGTGATGGCTGAGTCGGCGCTTGTGCTTCGGAAGGAATACACGGACACAGGCGTTGCGACGGATCAGGACATCGAGCGGTACGTGGCCGATGCGCGCGACCCGCGGCAGTGGTCGGTCTACTACGCAACCGTTTCCGTTCTTGCGCGACCAAAATGAAAGGAAGGGCGCCTCATGAGCTCACTCATCGGAAAGGTAGCGATCGTCACCGGCGCGTCCAGCGGAATCGGACAGGCCATCGCAGAACGATTCGCCGATGCCGGCGCGATCGTCGTGATCAGCTATCTCACGAGCAGGGAGAAGGCGCAGGAGGTGGTCGCAGGGATACAGGCAAATGGTGGAAAAGCCGTCGCGGTTCAGGCGGACTTAAGCCTGGTGGCCGACGCGCGCCGGCTCGTGATCGACACGGTGGCGCAATTCGGCCGATTGGATATTCTCGTCAATAATGCGGGGAGGTTCATGCCGAAGCTGCTCACGGAGATGACCGAATCGGAATTCGACCGCGTGATGAACCTGCACGCGAAGGGACCATATTTTGCCATGCAGGAGGCGGCCAAGGTCCTCAAAAACGGGGGACGCATCGTGAACATCTCCACGGAAGGGACGCAGCGGACATTTCCCGGCGCGACCGCGCATCTCGGGAGCAAAGCCGCGCTCGAGCAGTTTACGAAGGGCCTGGCCTACGAGCTGGCGTCGCGGGGGATCACGGTCAACACCGTCTCGCCGGGCATTACGGATACGGGGGTGCTGAGCGAGCAATACCGGCAGCTCGGGGTTCAATCGTCACCGTTGAGACGGCTCGGTCTTCCGAAGGATATTGCGGACGTGGTGGCATTTGTCGTGAGCGAGGAGGCCCGATGGCTGACAGGACAGAATATTCACGCCAGCGGCGGCATGGTCATGTAGGAGGGAACAGATGGCGCGGCAGAACGTTTCGACGGGCGGTCCTTGGGAAGGAAAGATCGGTTATTCGCGGGCGGTGCGCGTCGGCAGCCATGTGGCCGTGTCAGGCTCGACGGCCATGACGTCCTCCGGCCTCGTGGGCAAGGGCGATCCCTACGCCCAAACGATTCAGACGTTCAAAACCATTGAAGCGGCGCTGAAGCAGGCTGGAGCCTCGTTGAGCGATGTAGTCCGGACCCGCATCTATATGGCGAACATCGATCAGTGGCAAGACGTCGGCCGCGCGCACGGCGAAGTCTTCGGGAGCATCAGGCCTGCGACGACGATGATCGAAGTCAAACGATTGATCGATCCCGACATGCTGGTCGAGATCGAGGCCGACGCGATCATCTCCGGCTGACCCTCATTCATGGCGACTGTTCTCCGCAACTGGATTGATCAGAACATCCTCTCGCTCGGCCGAGACATGCGGCTCTCATACCTGCCGCCGCTCATGGTCTATGTGGCCTACGGGATTTCGGGTCTCACGGGCATCGTCGGCACCTTCTTCGTCAAAGATTACTTGGGCCTCTCGGCTTCGTTT
>JBBILH010000008.1:0-15213 GCA_037445005.1 Nitrospira sp. | reverse complement strand
GGCCGGCATTCCCTGGGCGCTGAAGATGCCGATCGGCCACGCGGTCGATCTTCTGTGGCGTTGGAAGAGCTGGCTGGTCGGCCTAGGAGCAGGACTTCTCGCCCTCAGCCTCGGCATCATGGCGGCGTTGATCGGCAATCGCGACGCGATGACGGCGATCATGCCGGCGGAGGTCTGGTATGTGTTCAGCGTGCTTCTCGCCCCGGTCGGTTACGTCGTACAAGACGCCGTGGCCGACGCGATGACGGTCGAAGCGGTTCCTCGCGTGGACGATCAAGGCATACCCTTCAATGAGGAACGGCGCAGGCTCATGCACACGACGATGCAGACGCTCGGACGTGTGGCCATCGTCGGCGGCGGGATCATCGTCGCGTTGATCAACGTGTATGTCTTCTCCGGCGTCGAGGGACTGCCGCAGGCCGAAACGATTCGTTTGTACAAACAGATTTATCTGATGGCTTTGGCGATTCCGTTCGTCTCCGTGCTCGGCGTAGCGCTCGCCTGGTGGCTGAACCGTCGGCACAAAGAGCGGCTCATGACGGAAGGATACTCGCGGGAGCAGGCCGAACAGATGGTCGACGTTCGAGACGTCGGTAGCGAGCCCGCCACGCCCAATTGGTGGATTCTCGGAGGAAGCCTGGCCTTCGCGCTCTTTACGCTCGCCGTCGGTCTGGGCCGATTTCCATATAGCGAAGAGATCGTCTTCGGCGGTTCCATGGGAATCGTGCTCTTTCTTATGGCGAAGCTCATGCGCGAATTGGAGCCGGACAAGCGATTCACGCTGGTCGGGACGGCCGTCGTCGTGTTCATCTTCCGTGCGATTCCGGGAACAGGCCCCGGAACGACCTGGTGGATGATCGACGACTTGAAGTTCGACCAGCAGTTTCTATCGGTGCTGTCACTGATCGGGAGCACGCTGACACTGGCCGGCATGTTCGTATTCAGGCGCTTTATGGCGGAACAATCGATCGCCTATGTTGTGGGATTTCTGACCGTCATCGGGACGATCCTGAGTCTGCCGATCGTCAGCATGTACTACGGTCTGCACGAGTGGACGTCGCGCATGACCGGCGGTGTGGTCGACGCGCGGTTCATTGCCTTGATCGATACGGCGTTGGAATCGCCGCTGGGGCAAATATCTATGATCCCCATGCTGGCCTGGATCGCGAACTCGGCGCCGGCCAACCTGAAAGCGACGTTCTTTGCGGTGATGGCCTCGTTTACCAACCTCGCGCTCTCTCTTAGCCAGTTAGGGACGAAGTATCTGAACGACATCTTCGTGGTCACGCGCGAAATCCGCGACCAGGCTTCCGGCGTCCTTCAAACGCCGGCCGACTACAGCCAACTCGGCCATCTGCTCATTTGGCAACTGGTCCTGGGACTGGCGCTCCCATTTCTGGCCATCCTCTTCGCCAAGTTGACGAAGTTCAAGAGCGCGTAGAACCATCGGCAGAGTTGGCATCCCCTTGACCCGTGCGGTATCATGAGTACCTAAAGACACGTCGCTCGTGAAGTGTGAAGCGTATTTCGCAAGAGTCAACTGAGGTCCGGTCTCGCGCTTCACGAACGACGATTAGCGCTTCACGATTTTCAAGAAAGGGGGGCGACCGGTTTCGACGGGGATACCGACGTCACTGTCGCATGTCGAGCTCTCGGGGACTCGTAAAACTCCGGGAAAATGCAACTGCCAATCAAGAACTGGCACTCGCAGCCTAATTTAGGCTGAGACGTCGTTCCATCTGAGGCCCGCGGGGGTGGAACGGCGCGATGCAGCGGGCTGGTCCCAGGCCGGTGCTCAGCGGCGGGGGACGAGACAATACTGGGCTAGCGGCTGTTCTAAGCCTGCCGATGGGCGTGGACGGCTGCGAAACTCAAACTATCGGCTACACATGTAGACGCAGTGCACCGACGATCTTCGGACGCGAGTTCAACTCTCGCCGCCTCCACCATTCGACTCGCCCTGAGCAGTCCTCTAAAGTACTGGTGGCCTGCCATGGGCGAGCAGGGATGTGCTCGTGAGAGCACATCCGGCGAGTCGAATGGTGCCCTGAGCCTGTCGAAGGGCTGCTTCCATGTGGTTCGTGTAGATTCTCCGCCGCTCCGACTCCTCTTTCTATGTCGGTTCGACCCACAACATCCAGGATCGTGTGCCGGCGCACAATGATGGTCGGGGTGCGGCCTGTACATTATTGAAGCGGAGGCCGATCCACTTGGTGTATTCAGAACAGCTTGATCGGGAAGTGGACGCGATCAATCGCGAACAGCAATTGAACGGTGGAGTCGAGCGAAGAAAGAACGCCTCGTCACCGGTGACATCAAGCGTTTAAAGCACCTAAGCGAGTGTCGATAAGGCTACCAGTTTCTCAAGTGACTAGGATGCCCCATTCCGCCGATATTTCCTCTATTCGCGCCTCCTGGCGTTCCCGCGGCTTCAGTTGCGACGTGTGGACCGACCCGCCGGGCCAAGTGTGGGAGGACTATACTCACTCGGTCGATGAACTGGTCATGGTGCTCGATGGTGAGGTGGAGTTCGAGATCGGCGGTGAGATCAACCGGCCGGCCGTTGGGGTAGAGCTCTTCATCCCGGCCGGCATACTCCATAGCGTCAGAAACCGGGGGAGCGGAACGGCACACTGGCTCTACGGGTACAGGACCCGCGACGGACAAAAAGGACAATAAGATCGAATCCCTGCAGGGTTCGCCCGACGGGGGGGCTTACAATGGCACCGGATAATCCTCATGCTCTGGATTTGCTCTCGTATTTTTGGGTAACCTGAATGAGTGGTGAGCCATCGATTCAGCGTTCTTCCATTCTTGAGACGGATCAGAGCGATCAAGCTTATCGTGATCGCGGGCTTCTTTTCGAACATCGCGGTGGCCTCATGGGCTACCGATATGGTTCAGAAGCCGGAGGCGCCGCCCCCCCCGGCTCCTCCAGCGACCGCACCTCCCGCTCCGGCGCCGGCTCCCCCGAAGGGGCACCTCTCTGACGGCGAGCCGAAACCGCTCCCCAAGACTTCGGCAACGGAAGGGCCGGGAAAGGAGCCCTCTCTTCAACCGACGCCTCCACCTCCCAAGCCGAAACCGCCTGAAGGAGAAGCGAAACCGTCGGTCAAGCCGCATCCTCCAAATGGAGGCGCCGCTGCGAAGTCGGCTCCGGCGCCCCAGCTTCCAAGTGAGATTCTCGGGAAAGACGGGGCTCCGATGGTCCTGGTGCCTGCCGGCGAGTTCACGATGGGCAGCGACAAGGGCGACGACGACGAGCAGCCCGTCCACAAAGTATTTCTTGACAGTTTCTACATCGATAAGTTCGAGGTCACCAACGGGCGGTTCGCCAAGTTTGTCGAGGCCGTCCAGAGCGAGCCCCCTTGGGGATTCAAAGATAAGGAAACTCCCGTGGTGCATAGCGACAAGCCGGTGCGTTGGGTCAATTGGACGGATGCGATCGGCTACTGTCTCTGGGCCGGAAAGCGGCTGCCGACCGAGGCTGAATGGGAAAAGGCGGCGCGAGGAACCGACGGCAGGATCTATCCTTGGGGCAATGACCAGCCCACCCCCGCCCACGCCGTATTCGGGCTCAAGGAAGGCGGTGATTCGGTCTCTGCGATCGGCAACCGGGACAAGGGGAAAAGCCCCTACGACGTCCACGACATGGCGGGCAATCTCTATGAATGGACCACCGATTGGTACGACGAGCAGTTCTACACGAAGAACCCATCGATCAATCCGCGGGGTCCCGCTGAGGGTACCGCCAAAGTGCAGCGCGGCGGCTCCTATATCAACGGCGCCTATCGCTTGCGCTCGACGTTCCGTACAAAGGGAGATCCCACCGAGCACGATCCGAACGTCGGGTTCCGATGCGCACAGGATGTGCCGAAACAGCCCTAGCCCGTAACAGTCAAGACCGCTTCTACTGCAATCGTCGGTGCGACGAGCCAGCGTGTGGCATGCCGGCGGACGGGCTCGCCCTTTCCGATTTCGCGACGAACCGTCATGAATACAGGGCTAGGGCGTCTCCCCCGCTGCGACGCCTTTCTTAAACGTCGTGTACAGGTAAATCGGAATACCGGCATCTCCCAGTGTCTGCACGATCAACGGTTTGACCTCATCCCACGATAGTCCGCCGACACCCGTCGCCAGGCGCGGGAGAGCGAGACTCGCGATCTGCTCGGCCTTTAGCTCTTTCTTCAAGGCTTGCAACACGTGATTGAGATAGGGAACCGTGGCCTTTCCCGGCCTGCCTCGATGATCTTCGGCCGGTTCTTGCGTAAACAGATTGATAATGACGGGCGACCCCGGTCCTTTCCACGCCCACAGCGTGCCGGGCTTCGGATTGTACGTCTGGCAATAATGCCGGAAGTCCTTGTACATCCCGGGCCACTGTTCGCGCAGAGACAGGGCCAAGCCTTGCTTGAAATCGTCGTGCGGGGCGATCCCGTGGGCGATGGCTTGAGCTTTGGACAACAGTAAGTCACCGGCTACTTCTTTGATCATGATTAGCGCGCTCCTGTTAGACGTGGGACAAGTTGTAGCAATAAGATAGGGCTGAACCGGCCGAGGTCAACCGGAGAGGACGGCTCTTTTTGCGGAATTAGGGTTTCGCCTCGAGCACGAGATTAAACGGTGTCTGCGTGGCGCGGCGAAATCGAGTAAAGCCTCCTTTCGTCACCACCTCACGCAACCGCGCTTCCCCGGCTTGCGCCCCGAGGGCTGGGCCGTTATAGGCGAGCGAGGCAGGAACACAAATCATCGTGGATGCCGCATAGAACACGCGGCCGACGGGATTGAGATTGTCCTCCACTCGATCGTTCGCAAAGGGTTCCACGATCATCCAGGTCCCGTCCGGAGCCAGAGTCTTGCGCACATGCTTGGCGGCGCCGATCGGATCGCCCATGTCATGGAGACAATCAAAGTGGGTCACGAAGGCGTACCCTTTTCCCGGGTAGTTCGTTGACTTGGCCCCCTTGAACGCCACATTCTTCACGCTGGCTTCCTTCGCCCTTTTCCGCGCTGCGACGATGGAGGGCTTGTGGTAGTCGAACCCGAAGAACGTCGAGTTGGGGTAGGCCTTGGCCATGAGTATGGTCGAGGCACCGAAGCCGCAACCCACATCCGCCACAAGGGCGCCTTTCCGGAGTTTCGCCTCGACGCCGTCGAGCGCCGGAATCCAATTACTGACCAGGTTCCCGAGATAGTTCGGACGAAAGAACCGTTCCGTTCCCTCAAACAGGCGATGATCGTGCTGGTCCCAGCCGAGACCTTTTCCGTTCCTGAATCGTTGTTCGATCTTTGGATTCGCTGAGAAGGTGGCGGCGATGACTTGAAACGCCCCAGGCAGGAAACAAGGGCTTCCTTCGTCCGCGAGCGCCATGGCCTGTTCTTCGGGAAGGGTGTAGCGGCCTGTGGCCGGATCATAGGTCACGTAGCCGCCCGCAGCTTGATTGCCCAGCCACTCGCGGATATAGCGCTCGGCGGTTTTTGTGGCCTTGGCCAGTTCCGCCGGTGTGACCGGTCCCATCTTGGCCATCCCCTTGTACAGACCGAGCTTGTCCCCGATCAACACCATATTGGCGCTCATCGCGGCGCCGATGTCACCGACGGCCTTCCCGAGAAACATGTTGAGCCTGTCCTGATCGATCGCCATGGCAGCCTCCTGATGGGTGAGGGGCCATATTCTCGGACCGGCGGCGTATGGGGTCAAGGTCCCGGTCGGCCCTAGGGAAAGACTGTAGCGGCGGCTTGAACGGAACGGTATAGTGTGAGCGGCTGTTTGATCAATTGGTCCTGAATCCTCAAGTTCCCGTGCCGCTCGACCAGAGGATGCACGATGAAACACTACCGGATAAGGCCGGGACGACGGCTGTCGCTGAAATCCTTCGACCCCGACGAGACCGGCGATTACAAAAAGAACGAGGACGGCAAGGCTGCGGCCAAGGCCGAGACCGCAGCATTGATCGCCAGGCTTGACGGTCTGCAGGAGCGTCTCTATGCGAATGCAGACCGGTCGCTGTTGATCGTGCTCCAAGGAATGGACACAAGCGGTAAGGACGGAACGATTAAAAGCGTCATGTCCGGAGTGAACCCGCAGGGCTGCAAGGTCGTCGCTTTCAAGGCCCCGTCGAAGGACGAACTAGCGCATGACTTTCTCTGGAGGGTCCATCGTGAAGCGCCGCCCAAGGGGCACATCGGCATCTTCAACCGCTCCCATTACGAAGACGTGCTCATCACGCGCGTGCATGGTTGGGTGACCGAGAAGGTGGCGAAACGCCGGTACAACCAGATCAAGGAATTTGAGGAATTGCTCGTCGAGAACGGCACGGCCATTCTGAAATTCTTTCTCCATATTTCGAAAGACGAACAGAAAGAACGGCTGGAGGCGCGGATCCAGGATCCGGAAAAGCGCTGGAAGTGGAACTCGGGGGATCTTGAGGAGCGCAAACTCTGGAACGACTACATGAAAGCCTTCGAGGACGTGATCTCGGCCACCAGTACGGAACGCGCTCCTTGGTACATCGTTCCATCAAACCGCAAGTGGTACCGGAACCTGGTCGTCGCCGATCGGGTCGTTGCGGCCCTTCGGGACATGAAGCTCAAGACGCCGCCGGCGCCGGAGGGGGTGAATTTCGCCAAGCTCACGATCGTGTGAAGCCGAGCCGTCCACGGTTTGTGCCTAGGTGCTTTTCCCTCGCCATCGGCGTATTTTCCTGGCGTCGTGATTCCGAACTGGTCCGAAAAGGAGCCGGCCATGAATCGATCTATCGTGCTGTCGCAGACTCTGTTGTGGGTGGGACTGCCGTGCCTCCTGTTCGCGGGATCATTTGAAGGCTCGGTGACAATGAAGGAGTCTCCGGATGGGAAGGTCACCCAAAGGAAGACCTCCTTCAGAGGCGACAAGGTCCGAATCAATGAGCCGGACGGTGACTATTTCGTGTGGGACATGGCCAAGAAAGAAGGATTTCGCACCAATGCGAGCGAGAAGACCTATACCTCGGAACCTGGAAAGGGTCGCCTCCAGACCTTGCCGATGGCGCGTTCGCGAACATGACGGTCACAAAGACGGGCAAGAGCGATAAGATCGCCGGGCATGCCTGCGATGTACACCGGTTCAAAGACGAGGACGGCTCCGGCGAGGTCTGTGTGGCCAAGGGGATCAGCAATCCTGCCTTCTATCAGATGATCACGGGCGGAGCGCTGGGCCAAAGCGCGCCGCCCTGGCTGCGGGATGTGGCAAAGGACGGCGGATATCCCTTGAGGACGGTCAATCGTGACGAGTCCGGGCAAATAGAATCGACCGAGGAAGTTACGAAGATCGAAGCCGGTAAGCTCGACGACGGCCTCTTCGCGCCCCCAGCCGGGTTCAAGAGGTCGACGCCAGAGGACAAGATGCAAGAGCTGAAACGTAGGTTGGAAGAGCGGCAGCGGAAAAGGGATGGGAAGCAGGGTCTTCTGACGACTCAGCCTCTAGCCCTCTTGAACCAGTAGGGGTTGTCGAGTAGGCTATTGTTCAGCCTCGCCGAAACCTCTCATGTGAAAGGAAGATGTCGATGACGAAGAAAATGGCTGTAGGTCTCGCGACCGCGGTGTTCGTCTGTGGCGGCGTGCTCGGGCTGTCGGCCCAGGTGCCCTCGGCTTCCGACATGCAGCAGAAACTTGATCAGGAAATGTCCAATGCGAAGCGGTCGGCAAGCGAATCTTCAACGAGTGCGCGCCAGGGAGCCTCGAACATGAAATCCGAGGCGGAGCGAAAGATGGAGGAGGAAGCGGCACAGCACAAGAGCCAGGCCGAAGGCAAGATGACGGAAGAGATCGAGAAAGCCAAGCGGAAGGCCATGGGCCGCTGACCGTTTGAGACGGGACCCGTTCTGGTCGGAGGGGAGAGCGGCCTTGAGGCGGCTCTCCCCTCCGTCTTTATGAACTGTGCAAATGTCCACCGTCGTTCCAATCAGCTCCGCGCTCGGCAAGTTCGCGTGTTCTGCCGGCATTTAGTCTGACGATTTACGGCTGATTCGGCGCCTTCCTTCCGCGGGCGTTAGGCTGTGACTCCAGGTGGGAAGCCCGGCCATCACTGGCATGTGTTATGCGTTTGCCGCGGCAGAAAAAAATATTGGGACCCCATTGACATGATTTCCTAATGGGCGTACGAGGGAATTGCGGCCCGTAATGATGTATGGTAGTTCGAGAGATCGAACAGACCGCGCGGCTGTTAACCAGGTCTCTCGGTGACTTTACCAAGAGAGGAGGGTTGTGATGGACGACGCGACTCCACCTGGTCCGTCAGGCCCGCCGCTCCGAGGGCGGGTTTCTCGTCGGTCGTGCAAGCCGGTTCTCTGATGGCTGTGCCGTAACGGCACGTTCGACCAACCGGTTAGGAGCCTGACGACGGCAGAGAACAGAACGCTGGCACGAGGAACACAAGCGCCGGGGATCGACGAAGTCTCCCCCGACGGGAAACGCGCCCATCTCGTTTCGTGCGGGTCTCTCGGGCCGCGACAACCAATAACGTTTTCCGGCGTCACAAGCGCCGACCACGGGCGGCTTCCCACCAGATTGCAAGGCCGCCCGTGTCGTATCCAGTGCGGGCCTATCTTTTCGTCGGCAACTCCCCTACCATTCCCCTGTTGGCTATGACCGAAAAGAAATCCAGGACCGGCCGTACGGCTGGAGTGCGGCGACGCGGGAAAACTTTCATCGCGTCCTGCGGGTTGACGGCCGCCGAACTGCAAGCAGCTGCCCCGCCCGGCGAAATTGCGTCACTCCATCGTGCGATCGACGACGACGGAGGCAAGGCGCTTTCGATCTATCGCGAACCGTACGGAGGGCGCTGGCTCATCCTCGCGGCGTTGCCGATCGAGCTTGTCGAACCGACGCCTTATCAAAGAAATCTGTCCGACACTCACGTCAGAAAACTAGAAGGCGTCATCGGCAAGATCGGGCGTTTCCTTGACCCGATCATCGCCGTGCGCGTGGCAAAGCCCGACCATGCGGCGAAGTACTGGACTCCGAACGGCAATCATCGCCTGTCTGCCATGAAGACGCTTGGCGCCAAGAGCATCATCTCGATCGTAGTGCCGGAGGCCTCTGCGGCCTATCAGATTCTGGCGTTGAATACAGAAAAGGCGCACAATCTTCGCGAGAAGGCTCTTGAGGTCATCCGCATGTACAAAGAGCTCGCGCGATTGGACGATGCCACCGAAGAGGCCTATGCGCTGGAGTTCGAAGAACCGGCTCTGATCACGCTGGGGCTGTGTTACGAAGAGCGTCCCCGTTTCAGCGGCGGGGCCTACCATCCGGTCCTTAAGCGCGTGGAAAATTTCCTTAAGAAGCCGATGGGTTCGGCCATCGACGTGCGGCGGGCACGAGCGGCTTCGGTGCTCAAACTCGATGACGCGATCGTCAAGCAGGTCGATGCGCTCAAGGCGAAGGGCCTTACGAGCCCATACCTGAAAAGCTTCGTCGTCGCGCGCGTCAATCCGATCCGATTTCGACCAAAAGATGCCCCTTCTCTATCCTTCGATGAGGCTCTCGATCGCATGACGTCCGCTGCCGCTAAGTTCAATCCCGACAAAGTGAAACTCGACGATCTCGCGAAATCAGGCGGCGCCCCGGACGAGGGAGACTAGTCGATTACTCGCCTTGTATCTCCGCTTCCGGCCCCTTTAGAATGTTCATTCCTTCTGGAAGGAGGGCATTATGGCTCTTGCCGACAACAAGTGTGTCCCCTGCCGAGGCGGAGTGCCGGCTCTTCCGGCCGACCGCGCGCGGGCGCTACTCACAGAACTGGGCCGCGGCTGGACCTTGAATGCCCAGGGCCATCTTGAGCGGCTCTTTACCTTCAAAGACTTCGCGCAGGCCTTGGCCTACGTGAACAAGATCGGCGCCGTCGCAGAGGCCGAAGGCCATCACCCCGACCTGTATCTTGCCTGGGGCAAGTGCAAGATCGAGATCTGGACCCACAAGATCAACGGCCTGACCGAGAGCGATTTCTATCTGGCCGCCAAAGTCGATCGGGAATTCGAATCATTCAGGGCAGGAATCCAGTAAGGATCATTCATGGCGCATCTGCTGCGACAACCGATCCTCCCGCCCGGCATGGGCGTTTTCACTAGTCCTCTTCAACGGATCGCGGCGGACACGCCCGCGTCGTTCTCCTTCCGAGCGCCCTCGAGGGGCTTCGGTCTCTGCCGTCTCTCGACGACGCTCATGAATCATCCTGGCCCAAACCCTCTCCGGCTCGTACCGGGGAACTAGAGTCGCATGAGTGAGAAGGCACAAGTCGCGCTCGTCAATATGCCCTTCAGCTACTCGAAGTATCCTTCGATTCAGCTCGGTACATTGTCGGCTCTACTCAAATCTCAAGGTATCCCCGTCGATTGTCACCACCTCAATGTCCGTTTCGCCCACAAGATCGGCGTGCCGTTGTACGAAATGATTTGTGAGAAGCGGGCGCTCTTCGGCGAGTGGCTCTTTTCCTACCTGTTGTTCCGCGACAATCCGAAGCGCGCCGAATATCCCCGGGTGTTCAAGCCGGTCTTCGAGCAGATCGCGCGGCAAAGCGGCCGGCCCGTCGGCTTCTTCGAAGAGATGGCGACCCGCATCGCGCCGCAGTTCTTGACCCAGATGCTGACCGCCGTGGACTGGGGGCAGTACCGGATCGTCGGGTTCACCTCGACGTTCGATCAGAACGTGGCCAGCTTGACGATGGCCAAACTCATCAAGGATCTATACCCGAAGGTGACGATCGTCTTCGGCGGCGCCAACTACGACGGCGAGATGGGGCTGGAGTACTTTAGGGCGTTTCCATTCATCGATCACGTCGTAGTTGGCGAGGGAGAAGAAGCTCTTCCAAATCTGGTCCGCTACGTGATCGGCGGGAGATCAGGCCCGGTGCCGGACGGCGTAGCCGCGCGCCGGGGTGACCAGATAGCATTTGCGCCGAACCGGGGGCTGTTCACCGACTTCGCGAAGACCGGCCCGCCCGATTATGACGACTACTATCACTTGTTGGCCGAATTGGGCGAGGCCGCTCAAGGACTAGACCGGATTCTCCTGTACGAAGGTTCCCGCGGCTGCTGGTGGGGAGAGAAACACCATTGCACTTTCTGCGGTCTCAACGCCTCCAGTATGAAGTTCCGGTCGAAGACGCCGGAACAGGTCGCGAAGGAAATGTCCTATCTATCCCATCGCTACGACACGGCGCGGTTTCGTTTGGTGGACAACATCATTGAGATGAAATACATCGATGAGTTGTTCGGCAAGTTCGCCGATGCCCACTGTGACCTCGATGTGTTCATCGAAACCAAGAGCAATCTGCAAAAGAGCCAGATTCGAACCTTGGCCGTCGGCGGAGTCAAGTGCATGCAGCCCGGATTGGAAAGCTTGAGTCCGACGCAGTTGAAGGCGATGGATAAGGGCGTCACGCCGATGCAGAACATCGTCTGCCTAAAGTGGAGCTTTTACTATCGGGTGGCGGTCTCCTGGAACATTCTCCTCGGTTTTCCCGGGGAAACCAATGAAGACTATCTGCGTCAGATCAGTTTGATCCCGTCGCTCGTGCATCTCCAGCCGCCGGAGGCGATCGGAAAATTCTGGCTGGAGCGGTTCAGCCCGTATTTTACGAAGCCCCACGAATATGGGCTGCGGATCACCGGACCAGGGATGGCCTATGAGTACGTCTATGATGGACGACATGTGGACTTGAAGAAAGTCGCCTATGATTTTGAGTACGAGATCGACCACTGGCCGATAGACCCGCACGTCTATCAGGAACTGGTCTCAGCCGTGGAAGGATGGCAACGGGCACATCAGTCGAGCGACCGTCCCTTCCTCTACTTTTCGAAGGCGCTCAACTACGTGACGGTGTACGACGGACGGATTCCCACTGCGCCGGTGCGGCGGCGGTACGAAGGGTTGGCGGCCCTGGTGATTGAAATCTGCAACGAAGCGGCGAAAAGCGTTGAGCAGATCAGGGCGATGGCGGAGGGACGAGCTGACGCGGGCGAGACGGCGTTGAGGAATGTACTCGACGAGCTCACCTCCCGCCGGGTGCTTTACGAGGAGCGCGGGAAGTACTTCACGCTGGCGATCCCGGAAAATTCATATCTTTAGTTCCCGCCAGCCGCCGACAGAAACGGCGCCGGTTCCTCTACATGGACAGTTTCTCGGCCACATTCCGCATTTGCACACCGTGGACGAGCGATGAACCGCCACGAATGGCGCATGCGACGTGCACCGCCTCGGTCATCTCTTCCACGTTCGACCCTTTTTCCAAGGACGCCTGTGTGTAGGCATCGATGCAGTAGGGGCACTGCACCGTGTGGGCCACTGCGAGGGCGATCAACGCCTTTTCTCTCTCCGTCAAGGCGCCGTCGGCGAAGACGGCGCTGTAGTAACCCATGAATTTTTCCCACAGGGCCCTATTCCCTTTGCCCATATCGGCGAACTTGCCGAGGTCATGCGAATGGTAGTAGCTGTCCATAGTTACTCCTCGTTGAAAGGTTGAGACCGAGATGCATAACGAGGTGCTGAACCTTGACCTCAACCTCGGCCTGCTTACGCGTTGCTGGTCGACTCAGGATCAGCTTGCGAGAGGACTTGCGAGAAACGGTTCCCGACGATCCCGGAAACCTTCCCCATGAGATCGGAGACCTCCTGCCATTCTTGCGGCATCAGATCCTGCTTAAGCTGAGGATGGATCGCCCATTGCGCTTCAACCTGCGTCCCTTTACGGCTGACCAAAACGCGGAGTAACTCCACGTCCGAGTTCGTCGACTGCGCGCCAGCCGGCTCAGGCCGACTGCTCTTGGGCGATCCCGAAGGAGGAATAGAGCTGGCCATACGATGACACTCCCTTTTAACGGGTGGACGGGACCCATCATACCCCACAGGGAATCCCCCTGTACATCGGCGGCGGACCCCTACTCGTTTCGGGCCGTCAGCGCGAAGATCCCCCTTGGAGGATGGTAAGCATGGCTTCGTGGACGCGCCCGTTGCTCGCGACAAGCTGCGGCTGATGAATGGAATGGACCTTGCCGCCGAAATCGGTGACCGTTCCCCCCGCCTCCCGAACGATGACGACACCGGCCGCCATATCCCAGGGGTTGAGCTTGACCTCCCAGAATCCGTCGAAACGGCCGGCTGCAACGTAGCAGAGATCGAGAGCGGCGCTGCCGGTTCGGCGCATTCCTTGGGCACTTAGGGCAAATCGGGAAAAGTGGTCGAGATTGTTGTCGGGAGTCTCACGAATGTCGTACGCGAATCCTGTCACCAGTAGGGCGCGGTCGAGGGTCTCCGTTGCTGATACCGCGATCGGGGTGCCGTTGACGCAGGCTCCCTTGCCGACGCAGGCCGTGAATAACTCGTCCCTCGACGGGTCGTAAACCGCTCCGACGATCGGAACTCCATCGCACTCCACACCGACGGAGACGCAGTAGAAAGGAAAACCGTGGGCGAAGTTTGTCGTGCCGTCGAGCGGGTCGATGATCCATCGGTAGCTGGAGGAGGGTTGCGGAACCGCCCCGCGCTCTTCCGCAAGCAGGCCGTGATCAGGAAATTGCTTGCGGATGTGCTCGATGACCGACTGCTCAGCCGCATGGTCGGCGTCCGTGACGAGATTGATCGGATTCTTGTATGCAATGCGGAAACCGCTTCGCGCATAGTCGCGTAGCAAGGCTCCCGCGGCTTTCGCAGCCGTCGTGGCAACGGTGAGCAGCGCATCGTGAGGGACGGTCGGTTCCGACGACATGGTGGCGGCGTCCATCATATCACGGCGCCTTCGGCAGATGATCGGCGGAGTGCGGCGCATCCGTTCGGATAGAGGAGATCGAAGGCGAGACCAACGCTCGACGACGGGCGTTCGACGCACGCCGTCTATTGACATGCTTTACCGGCAAGACTATAAAGCACGTAACTGCATTGGGGGCTTGTCCTTGGAAGCAGTCACCGACAGCATCGTCGGGCCCGCACAGTCGATCAGCACAGACACGAATCGGCTGCATCAGATCGCATCCCCGCATCCGTTCTCCGAGCGAGCGTTTTCCGTCGTTGTTTCCTCCGTTCAGTTTGTCCGCTTCCGCGATGCTGTACGTAATTCTCGACCGATGCCGATCAATCCACAGAGTTTTCCCGCCCCCCGTAAGGCAGCGGTGACCGGGACCGCTTGAATGCGCGGCCCCTTCATCGTATCAGGGTCGGGAAGTCATGTTACGGTCTGAAGGGAGGTGAGAATCTTGGCGACGAAGAAGGCTGCAAAGAAGAAGAAGAAATAGGTCCCGCCTCGATTCTAGCGTCGGGAGCGAGGCCACTCGTTCCCGACGTTAAATTCCGGTATCCCGCCGGGCGTCTTCGGCTCAATGGAAACAAAATCCTCAGCTCCTCAGCCGAACGGCGGAAGAGGGATGTAGAGCTACGGGAGAAGATCAGGAGGCGGCTTGTAGCGCGACGGCGGAGGAGGGTCTTGCGGAAGGCGCGACGGAGATCGACTCGGTAGTCGCATGATCCGTGTTCAAAAGGACCCAACTATCAGGGTGATCGAGAATCTGCTTGACCAGCTTGGTATGCAGCGCATGGCCTGAACGATCAGCCACCAAGTGGCCGATGAAGGGCACGCCCAGCAACGAGAAATCGCCGATCAGATCCAAAACCTTGTGCCGGACGAATTCGTTGGTGAACCGGAGGCCCGATTCGTTAAGAATGCCGTCCTTTGACAGGACCACCGTATTGTCGAGATTCCCTCCGCGGCCGAGCCCGCGCGCCCAGAGCGCTTCCACTTCCTGTAAGAACCCGAAGGTCCTGGCGCCGGCGATCTCGGACTCGAACGTGTCGGCAGAGTGTTCGTAGGTATACGTCTGTGTTTCGATCAGCGGATGATCATACTGGATCGTGTAGGTAATTCTCGGTGTCGAGGACGGCTCGATCCGAATGCGTCGCGGACCATCGACCACTTCAAGGGGGCGGGTGATCTTCAGATAAGACTGCCGCTTGCCTTGCGACACCAGTCCGGCCGACAGGATCAAGCGGACAAACGGAGCGGAACTGCCGTCCATCACCGGCGCCTCACCGGCATCTACCCGGTGGGCTATGCGCCCCACAACCAGCATTTCCTGTGGGCGTCGTTGACGATGGTAGGCCGGAGCCAGGAGGCGCTCCAGGCCGCGCGCGAGCTGCACCGGCAGGTCTCGTGGGAGGCCGCGCGCCAGGAGCCGGCGCTGGAGGAAT